>JAGACP010000143.1 GCA_017614055.1 Erysipelotrichaceae bacterium
AAAGATCACACAGACATCATAGACGGCCTTGAAAGCAAGACCCTGCTGGCGGATTACTATGACCGTGTGACAGGGACGGAGATGGAACAGCCTTACTATGAACTCGTGCTGTACACATATGATGAAGAAAGTCTTCTTCTGGAAGAATACAGGGAAGGCGGTACGGAAGACGAAACGGTAAGAGGCTTCAAAGTCGGAAAGGATGCCTACGAGAAAGTCATCAAAGTCATCATTGAAGATGGCATGGACAGGTGGAATGATCTGGATGATTGCATAACCATCGACGGCGAAGTCTATGTCTGCAGGTTCTATCGGAACGGGCAGGTCGTCAGAGTCAGTTCCGACAATATGCCGGAAGACGGATACAGAGCGTTCAATGATGTGAGGCAGACGCTCGCATCCTTCGTGGATGAAGAAAAGCTTCTGTATGAAAGACGGACTGAATGAATTAAAAAATCCCATCGATCGATGGGATTTGTTTTATTTTCTCTTTCCGGCGTTCAGCAGTTTTCTTATCTCGCTGTTGAGTTCCTTGTATACTCCCTTGGGACTGACCTCGTCCAGGAGTTCGACTATCTTCTTCAGTTCCTTGGAACCCAGCTGGCGGTTGCCGGTGATGGATCTCAGCTTGCTGGAGATGACGTAGTTGCGGATGCTGGCAGCGCTCTTTTTCTCGCTTACCATCTGTGCGACGACATCGCTGGTCTTGGCGAACTTGATGAAATCCTTGTTCATGAGGTCGTAAGAGAGCCTGCCGTTCTTGTCGGAGTACTTGTCGATGATCTTCTGGTATTCCTTGCTGTCGATGAAGACCTCTTCCTTGACGATCTCCTCAGTCTCTGTTTCCTCTTCGAAGATCCTGCCGTCGACCTTTACTTTCCGCTGGTTCTTGTACGGCATGCCTCTGGTCAGCTCCATGGCTTCGGCGAATGCCTCGTCAGGGAACATCTTCCTGTTGCAGTTCTTCGTTGGGATGACCTCTCCCGTCTTTGTGCTGATGGAAGCGATACCCGGCTGACTGTAGTCCGGACGGATGATCGTGATACCTGAGCCGCCGCTTGCCAGTTTCTGTCTGAAGGCCATGGCCTTGATCACTGATAGTTTGACTGTGTTAGTTCTGATCATATTGATATCCTTTCCTGTACCTATATTTTATTATCTACATATGTTTTCTATCAATCCGTAGAGTGCTAAATCGGTATAATATATCTTGAAAGGGATAACGAATATGAAAAATGTCATAGATGCGCCGTTTCTGAAGGAACTGACAAAGACCACCTCGAACATGTACAGACTCGGCTGGGACGAGAGGAACGGAGGCAATATTTCTTATCTGCTTACCGATGAAGAGGTAGAGGAATATGATCTTCACCATGTGATAAGGGAGATACCTGTGAGCTTCAGATCGGATGATCTCATAGGGAAGTGTTTCCTCGTCACGGGCACGGGCAAGTATTTCAAGAACTGTGAAGACGATCCGGAAAACAATCTCGGAATCGTCAGGATCAAGGAAGACGGGACCACCGCCGAACTGCTGTGGGGATACAGCGACGGAGGAAAGTTCACCAGCGAGATGCCTGCGCACATGATGTCGCACAGCGCAAGGCTGAAGGTCAATCCGAAAAACAGGATAATCATGCACTGTCATCCGCTGAACATCATGGCGATGTCTTTCACCCATCCGCTGAATGACCGTGATTTCACCAGGACCATCTGGAAGATGAACAACGAATGCATCTATGTCTTCCCTGAAGGGATGGGCGTACTCCCGTGGATGATCAGCGGTTCCAACGAGATCGGTGAAGCCACAGCAGAAAAGATGATGCAGTACAGGATAGTCGTCTGGGCCAATCACGGCATCTACGGAGCGGGAGAGACTTTCGACGAGGCTTTCGGTCTGGTCGAGACCGTGGAGAAGTCCGCTGAGATATACATGACCATAGGGGAAAGAGAGATCATCAATCCGATCACGGACGAGAATCTCAAGAGATTCGCGGCGTTTGCGGGGATCGACTACAGAAAAGATTTTCTTGATTGAAGCGTCTTATAAGCAAGACGCTTTTTTGTATAATTGATAGTATGAACGACAAGCCATTCAAACTGGTATCGGACTATGTGCCGACGGGTGATCAGCCTGAAGCCATCGACAGTCTCGTAAAAGGACTGATGGAAGGCAAGCATGAACAGGTCCTGCTTGGAGCTACGGGCACAGGCAAGACTTTCACGATCGCCAACGTCATCCAGAAGGTGAACAAGCCCACGCTGGTCTTTGCCCACAACAAGACCCTGGCAGGGCAGCTTTATTCTGAATTCAAGGCGCTGTTCCCGGAGAATGCCGTCGAGTATTTCATATCGAACTTCGATTATTACCAGCCTGAGGCCTACATGCCGAAGACCGACACATACATTGAAAAGAATGCGGTCACCAACGATGAGATAGACATGCTGAGGATGTCCGCATACAACTCCCTTCTGGAAAGAAGGGACGTCATCGTCGTGGCATCCGTCGCCTGCATCTATGCCGGAAGCAACCCCGAGGACTACAAGGAGATGTTTTTCACGCTGAAGGTCGGGGAAGTCATCGACCGCCAGGATCTCATAAAGAGACTGATAGTAATGCAGTATCAGAGGAACGACATAGACAGGCTGAGGGGAACTTTCTCGGTCAAGGGCGACGTCATCGAGATCTGTCCGGGGCATACCGACAAGTTCATCATCAGGGTGGAGATGTTCGACGAGGAAGTGGAAAGGATCACGGAGATAGATCCGATAACCAAAGCCGTGCAGAACGGCTATACCGTCTATTCTTTCTTCCCTGCATCTGGATATGCCAGGAAGAGGGAGGATCTTCTGATCGCCTGCGACAACATCGAGAAAGAACTGGAAGAAAGACTCGAGTACTTCAAGGAAAAAGGAAAGATGCTGGAATACGAGCGTCTCGAACAGAGATGCCGCTACGACATCGAAGCGCTTAGGGAGATAGGCATGTGCTCGGGAATAGAGAACTATGCGATGCATATCGACCACCGCGTTCCGGGACAGAGGCCATACAATCTATTCGACTATTTCGGAGACGACTTCCTGATCGTCGTGGATGAATCGCATGCGTCGATCCCGCAGATAAGGGGCATGTACAACGGCGACCATCAGCGCAAGCTGACGCTGGTCGAATACGGCTTCAGACTGCCGAGCGCGCTGGAAAACCGTCCGATGACTTTCGACGAATGGGAAGAGCTTCCTGCCCAGAGGGTATACATGTCCGCAACGCCGGGCGACTATGAACTGGAAAGAAGCGGCAAGCCGATCGAACAGCTGATAAGACCTACCGGTCTGGTGGATCCTTCGGTGGAAGTGAGAAAGACCAGCGGACAGATCGACGATCTGATGCAGGAGATTAATGCCACCATCGCCAACGGCGAAAGGACACTGATAACTACGCTCACCGTCAAGATGGCGGAGGATCTTTCGGATTATCTCAAGAAACTCAACTACAAGGTCGCATATCTTCACCATGAGACCAAGACCCTGGAAAGAAGCGAGATCATCCACGATCTGCGACAGGGCAAATACGACGTGCTGGTAGGCATCAACCTGCTGAGGGAAGGACTGGACATCCCTGAAGTGTCCCTCATCGCGATACTGGATGCCGACAAGGAAGGATTCCTGAGGAGCTCCCGTTCCCTGATCCAGACCATCGGCAGAGCGGCCAGGAACGTCCACGGACGCGTCATCATGTATGCCGACCAGATCACCGAGTCTATGCAGCAGGCGATCGACGAGACCAACCGAAGAAGATCGATCCAGATCGAATACAACGAAAAGAACAACATCACTCCTAAGTCCATCGTCAAGGAGATAAGCGAAGTCATCCACTCTAAAGAGACCAGAGAGATGGCGAAGAAATACAGAGAGAAGCACAGACATACAAAAGCCGAGAAAGAGAAGATGATGGCTTCGATCGAACAGGAGATGAAGCAGGCTGCCAAACTGCTGAACTTCGAAAGGGCCGCGGAGCTCAGAGACATCCTTTATGAACTCAGGGACGAAGATTAGTTTCAGAAGAGTTTTCTATACCATACTGGGGATCATGATACTCGGAGCAGGCATAGCTCTGATGGTAAGGGCAGGCCTGGGAACGAGTCCTTTGGACGTTCTCATCGAGATGATCCATTTCAGAGTGGGCATGACCGTGGGAAGGGTGACTTTCATCGCCCAGATACTGATGGTGGTGATCACTCTCATCCTTTATCCCAAGAACATCGGCATAGGCACATTGCTTGCGCTCGTGCTTACGCAGTTTCCCATAGATCTGGTATATTCGCTGGTACAGACAAGCGATATATTCTATATCAATCTGATGATGTCATGCTTCGGCGCAGCACTGACGAGCCTGGGTTCCGCCCTCATCATCCACAGCGGGCTGGGCATGGGCACATACGAAGCTTTGACTTTTTCGATATCCTATCACTTCGACATCAGATATCTTTATGTAAAATACACGCTTGATGCGGTATTTCTCATACTGCTGGTGCTTATGCACGGAACGATAGGAGTGGGAACGCTCATCTCGTATCTTTTCATCGGCAGGATGATCGTCATATTCATGAAACTTCTTGAGAAGATCATCGTTTTCAGGGATTAGGAAACACCATAGAATGTGGTATATAATTTAATTATGAAGAAACTGGTACTGATCAGCGGTATTTCCGGTGCGGGAAAGACCACCGCTTCAAACATCATCGAGGACATGGGCTATACCTGTATAGACCAGTATCCTGTCGAACTGCTTCCGGACCTGATCGAGCTCATCAGCACGTCCGATTCCATCAAGTACGACAAGGTCGCGCTTACCATCGGTCTTTCGGATCTGGACAAGTTTTCGAATCTTCTTTCGAATACGGAATTCGATTCGACGCTGATCCTGATCGATGCGAGCACCGATTCCATCATCAACCGCTACAAGTTCACCAGAAGGGTGCATCCTCTGGTCAATTCCAATGTGGCTTCGACCATTCAGGAAGCCATCGAGATCGAAAAGAACATCCTCAAAAAATACAAGAGGAAGAATGTCCATATCATCGATACCACCAATCTCACCGTCAAGCAGCACAAGGCCAAGATCGACAAGATCCTGAAATACAACGACTATGAGAATCTGGCGATCACTTTCGAATCCTTCGGATACAAGAACGGTCTTCCGGACGACGCGGACGTGATACTGGATGTGCGTATGCTGGACAATCCTTTCTATGTCGCGAAGCTCAAGAACAAGACGGGCAACGACAAGCCGGTAAGAGACTACGTGCTCAATTCCAGGCTCACGCAGAGATACATCAAGAAGACGATCGCCTATCTGGATTTCATGTTCAGGGAATACGACAAGGAAGAGAAGAGACATCTCACGATATGCATCGGATGCACGGGCGGTCAGCATCGAAGCGTGACGCTTGCCAATTATCTGTACAATTACTACAAAGACAGATACATGTGCTACATAACACACAGGGAACTAAAATGAAAAAGATAGTGGCGATAGGAGGAGGACACGGTCTTTCTCTCATACTTACAAGCATCAGGACGATGGAAGACATCGACATTTCGGCGATAGTCACCGTTGCGGACGACGGAGGATCGACGGGCAGACTGAGGAAACGTTACACCATCCCCGCCATGGGCGATGTCAGGAACGTCCTGCTTGCGCTTTCCGACTGCGATCCTCTGCTTCACGACCTGATGAATTACCGCTTCGAAGGCGAAGACAACATGGACATAGCCGGACATTCGCTGGGCAATCTGATCCTTACCGCCCTCACCAGCATGACAGGATCCTTCGATGAAGCCATCAGGATCACTTCGGACATGCTGAAGGTAAGGGGAGAGATCATTCCTTCGACCCTGCAGAACGTGACGCTGTTCGCCCTGATGGACGATGACACCATCGTCAAAGGCGAAGCCAACATCCCGAGCCTCATCCACAACATAGAAAAGGTGTTCTACCAGCAGGAAGTGCACGCCAATGAAAGAGCGGTCGAAGCTATAAATGAAGCCGATCTGATAATCTACGGGATAGGTTCTCTATATACTTCCATCCTGCCGAACACCATCATCACCGAGATCAATCATGCACTGCATGCCTCGAAGGCGCAGAAGGTCTATTTCGCCAACTGCATGACGCAGTCCAACGAGACATACAACTACGACCTGCTGGCGCATCTGAACGCCTTCAGGGCCCATAATACCGACGTCGATCTGGTGGTGACCCACGACGACAAGATACCTGAAGACATCCTTTACCGTTATTCCTGCCAGAATTCCATCGAAGTCGTGGACAACGGGGATCTGGACATACCTGTTAAGAAATACAGTCTGCT
>JAGACP010000144.1 GCA_017614055.1 Erysipelotrichaceae bacterium
AGCAGGAACAGACGATAACCGGGACGGCAGAGAAGGTGTTCAGGATCCTGAATTCCTACGGCTGCGTCAGGATCGATTTCATGATCGACAAAGGTTCGGGAAAGGTCTACTGCAACGAGATCAACACCATCCCCGGCTCGCTCGCTTTCTATCTGTGGAAGGAAGTCGGTCTGAGCTTCGAGAACGAATGCGAGGAGCTCATTAAGAACGCCCTTGCCCGTTACAGCAAGAGGGAGAAGAAGACTTATTCCTTCGATACGAACATCCTGGACAACTATGCGAAGAACGCTCAGTAAGATCATCATCCTGCTTATCATAGGACTGATGTTTGTGATATCTATATTGTCTCTGGCGGTATGAATATGAAGAAGATACTTGTTTTGCTGATGATCATATGTCTGTGCGCCTGCCACAAGGAACCGACCATGGAAGAGAAACTTGCCGAGGTCGGCTACAGCGAGCAGGACATCGCTTTCATAATGAGCCTGGATCAGAATAAACAGGAAAAGTTCCTTGAAGGGCTGGACGAAAGGAGCCTCAGGTTCATGAAACTTGAAGGCTGCATCGATGACAATCTCGATGCCTATCTTAAGTATGATGGACAGTTTGATGATGACAAGGTCGTAGAACTGGTCAACAGGGGCATCCTGAATGACGGCAGTCTTTCATCGCTGAAAGAACTTTACAGCAGCGATTATTATCTTGAAAAGAACGAGGATCTGTATCTGCAGTATCTGGATCAGTATGATTCGGTAAGATCGATGATCGAGATCGTCAACACCAGGAGATACAAGGAACTGTTCTCGGACATCGTCCTTAACGATGTTTCCAAGAATTATCTGATGCTTGTGAACAAGTACTACAGCCTTCCGTCAGACTACGAGCCTGACGATCTGGTCGAAGTACCTTCGGAATACGGAAGGGGCAGAGTCAGACAGGTTCCGTTCGAAGCATTCGTGAAGCTTCACGATGACGCCCTGGAGGCGGGCTACGACATCAGGATCGTATCGGCCTACCGTTCATACGATTACCAGCAGGGTCTATACGAAAAATATCTGCAGGTCGATCCGCAGGAAGTGGTCGATACCTATTCGGCAAGACCCGGTCTTTCCGAACATCAGACCGGACTGTGCATGGATGTCTCCCTGCCCGGTCTTTCCATCGATGATTTCTATTTGACCGATGCGTCAGTCTGGCTGGCGGAGAACTGCCACAGATACGGTTTCATCATCCGTTTCCCCAGATACAAGGACAACATAACCGGCTATCAGTGGGAATCATGGCACATCCGTTATCTGGGAGTGGAAGCCGCAACCGATGTATATGAGAGAGGCATAACTTTCGATGAATACTATGCCTGCTTCGTGGAGGATTAATGAATAAGAAAAAAACATTGCTGCTGAGCCTTGTCGTCTTGCTGCTTCTGGTCGGAGGGTTCTTCGGCTGGCAGTATCTGAACAGAAAAAACCAGCAGCCTGATGACATCGTCGACCCTGCACCCGATCCCGAACCGGATCCTGTCGACGAGGAGAAGCTGAGATTAAAGAACATCTGGAACGAAAACAAGGCGATCAACGAGGACTATGTCGGAGAACTGTTCTTCGATTCGGGTCTGATAAATGTCTCTTTCGTCCAGGCCAAGGATGTCTACAACAGCAAGGGCGAACTGTACAAGTTCTATACCCAGAACGGCAACCTCGTCACCAATCCTGCCGGATACAACGGCAACGACGTCTACATCTGGACTTACTGGAAGACGGGCGAGTACGACTACAACGACAACGGCGGTTCGGTGTTCATGGATTATCTCAATGAACTGACCGACGAAAATATAGTTATATACGGACATCACTTCTCCGTATGGAACGATGCCAGCAGGACCAAGGCCTTCACGCCACTGGAGAGACTGCTGGATGAAGCTGAATATGAAGACAACAAGTACGTCACCATGGTGCTTGGAGACGAGATCAGAAGGTACGAACTTGCCTGCGTATTCGAATTCAACGCATACGACTATGACGCCGGACTGTGTCCGGATCTGGAATACTGGCGCACGGAATACAACTACGACTTCTATACGGGAGTCAGGGATGCCGACTATCACAGGAGATATCTCGAGGCGATAAGAGCCAAGCAGCTCTACTATACCGGAGTTGATCTTTCCGTCAACGACAAGGTACTGACGCTGCAGACCTGCATATCCGGTCATACCGGCGAACTGTTCGAGATCCTGGTGTTCAAGCAGATCTCGGTGGAACCATTTTAAGGCTAGAAATAGCCTTTTTTGATGTAAAATTTACGTATGGCGTATATCAGAAGGATCTGTGAAGTGATCATATGTCTGCTTATCCTGATCGATCCTTTTGTCGTGTGCGCGGATGATGAGAAATACCTGATATCGGACAATAACGAGACCATCGAAGAATTCGATTCTTACTCCGATGCGTACAGTTATTATCAGGAGCATATCGATGAATATGACAACCTGATCATGTCTGAAGGCGACACCGTGATCCATATGGAGTATGGCATAGTCGAATTCATGAATGACGGCGCCTGCGGCATCGACATAGAATATCATTCGACGGAAAAAGATGAAGATGATTATCTTAATTCGTGCTATGGAGTAGACGGAGCTTATCTGTATACCGACAAAGAAGGAAAGAAAGTCTATTTCGTGCTTTCCGGAGATACCGGATATACCGATATAGATAATGTGATCCTTCATCCTTACGAAAAACTTGATGTCAGACCGAGCCTCTATGAGAATACGGAAGATCATTTCATCCACAAGATAAAGACTCAGCTTGAACAGGATCACTACACTTATTCGCTGAAGCTTGACGATCCGCTGGATTCTCTTGAGAAGGACCGGGAATACTACAGCTACGACGGTCATTATTTCTACGACGATTTCCGCGTCATGACCGACGACTACAGGAACGGCATCCGCGACAATGCGGTCAATGCCGAAGCCTACTACAACTACTATCAGTATCTTCCATACAGGACACTGACAAACTACAGCGTCGAAGATCTGAATACATATTTCTCGGATGTCCTGGGCATAGACGGCAGGCTTAGCCATTACCGCGACCATGACGGTGACGGTGCGGCCGACGAGATCAACCGCTCCCAGCTTTACGGGGAACTGGACGATTTCCTGATCTACCAGTACATGTACGGGACCAACGGGATGATGCTGCTGTCGACGGCCATCAGCGAATCGAGTTACGGAAGATCGAAGAAGAGCTATTCCGAAAACAATCTTTTCAGCATCGCCGCCTATGAAACGCAGAAGGAACTCGAACATTCCCGCTACGACACGATAGACAATTCCATCTACAGCTATTCGAAGTATTTCATCTCGAAGATGCTTGCGAATCACATGCGCAGCGACTATACGGGAACGTATCCTGGAAACAGATTGTCGGGCATCAATGTGAGTTACTGTCTGGATTCCTACTATGGCGAAAGGTGCGCCTCTTCGTACTATGAACTTGACAGTAAGCTCGGAGGCAGGGACAGGGACGTATATGCGCTTGGGATCATAAAGGACGCAAAGAGCGTCACTTTCTACAAGGATCAGGAACTTGAGAATAAAAGATATGTCGTCAAGGATATCGACGAGCTTTCGCTGGTGATACTCGCGGAACATGAGGATTCATACAAGATACAGACGGACTACAGTTTCTCTCAGGACTGTCTGTATGATTTCGAAGACTGTATAGCCTATGTCCGCAAGGATGTGTTCAGCGAAATAGTCAACGGAGGAAACATCTTCGAGAATGAATATGTGACCGTGCACTATGATTTCGGAGATGGACGGTTCCGTGATTATACTTCTCTGGACATGAAGTACAGGAAGGATGATGTGCCTCTTGAACCCAAGGCGAAAAGGGAAGGCTATGAATTCGCGGGATACGACGAGGAACTTGTCGCACAGTATCGTGAGATCGAAAGCATAGAACTGAGCAGGAAGAGCGTCTCCGCCGTCGGACTTAAC
>JAGACP010000145.1 GCA_017614055.1 Erysipelotrichaceae bacterium
AGATTTCGATAATGAAAAGTACCAGAACAAATACTGGAACATGCTGAAGGAGAAGTATGATATCGAGGTATCATACGTCGAGGACAACAGCCTGGAGATAGACGGAGATCCTTCAAAGGGAATACTCAAAGTCGAACAGGAAGGTCCCGAATGGGCCTTGAGCAACGATGCGACGATGGAAGCCGTGAAGGACGCGGAGATCATCTGCGTGACTTTCGGTCCCGTCAACAGCCGTCTGATAGACAATGCACCGGATCTGAAGCTGGTGGTCATCCTTCGAAGCGGAACGGAGAACGTCAACCTCGAATACTGCAAGGAAAAGGGCGTAGCCGTCACCAATGCACCGGGCAGAGTATCCGACCCCGTGGCGGACATGACACTGACGATGATGCTGGCGGCAGTCAGAGAGATACAGAGGCTCGACCTCCACAATCATGACTGGAACTGGTGCAGGAACAACCGCATACCTCCTAAGGAGAAACCGCTGATCTCCGACATGACCATCGGTCTGATCGGATTCGGCATCATCGCGAAGAAAGTCGCGAAGAGACTCTCCGGTTTCGAACCGAAGATCATCGCCTACGACCCGTTCGTCACCCAGGAGCAGGCGGACGCCTACGGAGTCACCATGCTGCCTCTGAACGACGTGATGGCGCAGTCCGATCTGGTATCGGTACATGCCAGACTGCTTCCGGAAACGGAAAAGATGATCGGCAGGGAGCAGATAGCGCTCATGAAGCCGAACGCCATCTTCGTCAATACGGCAAGGGCAGGCCTCGTGGACTATGACGCCCTGTATGATGCACTCGTCGAAAAGAAGATTCGTTCCGCCGCGCTGGACGTATTCTACGAAGAACCGCTTCCTGACGACGACAGGTTCAGGAAACTTGACAACGTGACACTGATGGCCCACATGTCGGGCGGTGCCGGAGATTCGACATCGATAACGCTGGGCATCGTGATGGAAGACATAATCGCCGTGGCCGAAGGAAAACAGGCCGTGCATATCTGCAACAGATAAAAGGGAGGAAACACATGGATTTAGGTTTAAAAGGAAAGAACGCGATAGTGACAGGCGGTGCCGGAGGCATCGGTCTGGGCTGTGCCAAAGCGCTGGCTGCCGAGGGGTGCAACATCATAATTGCCGACCTCAACGATGAACTTGCGGCCAAATGCGCAGACGACATCAAGAACGAATATGGCGTGGATGCGTGGGGCATGAAGCTCAATGTATGCGATCAGGATTCGATCAAAGAATTCTGGGAGAACGTCAAGGAGAACGTGGGCGTAGCCGACATCCTCGTAAACAACGTAGGCGGAAGGATCGACAGAGCTCCGCTCAACGAACTCAGCGACGAAGCGTGGCTGAAGACATTCGATCTGACGATTCATTCAGGATTCTACATGTCAAAGGCCTTCTGCAACCAGTTCGTCCCTGACAAAGGGAAAGGCGCGATCATCAACGTCACCAGCAAATCCGCGATCATGTCCTCAAGCAAGGGCAATTCGCATTACTCTTCAGCCAAGGCTGCAGTCATCGGCATGACCAGGATCCTGGCGAAAGACGTATATGATCTGGGCATCAGAGTCAACTGCATCGCTCCGGGCTATGTACAGACCGAAAGAGTATATCCTGACGGCGATCCGAGGACCGAAGAAAAGCGCAAGCTTCTGCTTACCCACGACTTCGCGAAACCTGCAGATCTGGGAAACGTCGTAGCGTTCCTGGCTTCCGAGAAGTCATACCAGATCATCGGCGCTGTCATCGACGTCACCGGCGGTACGCTTTGCTGATCGGAACTTTGTCCCGGTTCCATATATTATATGAACAGACAAAAACCGCATAAGCGGTTTTTGTTGTGCATTAAGTCTTATAATACTCTAATTGGCTCTAAAAATGTGTGAAAATAGCTATAAATCGCTCTAAAAATGTGTGAATATATTAATAATTCGCTCTAAAAATGTTAAAATATGATTGAAATTCGCTCTAAAAATGTTGGAAAGGAGGATTGAAATGTACCTGAGAAGAAAGATAGATCTATATCTGCAGGGCTGGTTCGATGACGAAGACAGGAAGCCGCTCATTATCAAAGGAGCCAGACAGATCGGAAAGACAGAGTCGATAAAGAAGTTTGCGGAAAGCCATTATGACAGTATCGTTGAGATCAATTTTGTTGAAAGCCCGCAGTTCAGAACGATCATAGAAGACGGATATGAGGTTGATCAGATAATAAGAAATATCACAAGGATCGATCCCGGTCTGAATTTTGTACCCGGAAAAACCTTGTTGTTTTTCGACGAGGTGCAGTCGTGTCCGGATATTCTGACGTCCCTGAAGTTCTTTTCCATAGACGGCAGGTACGATGTGATCTGCAGCGGTTCGCTTCTGGGCATCAATTATAAACAGATCGAAAGTGTCAGTGTCGGATACAAGACAGACTATGAAATGTTCTCTCTTGATTTCGAAGAGTTTCTGTGGGCCAGAGGATATGATGATTCTTTCAAAGCGGATGTGCTGGATCACATGGTCAGACTCGTTCCGTTCAACGATACCTTTACTAACGTGATGCAGTCGCTGTTCATGGATTATGCCGTGCTTGGAGGAATGCCGGAAGTAGTTGCCAGATATATCGAGAACGGTAATTTCTCCGGAACAAGAGATCTGCAGCAGCAGATCATTGCCGCATACAGGGAAGACATCAGGAAGTATGCCGTCGGAGCAGATCAGACGAGGATCACCAACGTATTCGATTCCATCCCTGTACAGCTGGCCAGGGAATGCAAGAAGTTCCAGATCTCAAAGGTCGCACCCAATGCGAGATTCCATGACTACGGAGGCTGCATTAACTGGCTGGAGGATGCGGGAATCGTCAAGAAATGTTACTGCCTGAATTTTCCGGAGCTGCCCCTTAAAGGCAATTACGACAGCACCAGATTCAAACTGTATTTTGCGGATTCGGGTCTGCTGGTGGCGTCGCTGGACGAGGAGGCGCAGGATGACCTCAGAGCAAACAAGAATCTCGGTGTGTATAAGGGAGCCCTGTATGAAAACATGACTGCCGAAGCGTTATATAAGAACGGCTATTCTCTGTATTACTACAAACGCGAAGACGGCACTCTGGAAGAAGACTTCTTCATACGCGATCAGCACAATCTGATCCCTGTCGAAGTAAAAGCAAGATCAGGCAGATCGAAGTCGCTGCAGACTCTGATAAACAATGAGCGTTATCACGACATACAATGGGGAATCAAGCTCTCTTTGAACAATGTAGGATACATGAACAACGTATACACTTTCCCTTACTACTGCAGCTTCCTTCTGAGAGACTGGATCAACGCCAGAGAAACGGAGGAACGATGACAGAAACAAGGAACATAAATACTTTGGAATCAAACCCTTTCCCTGAAGAAATGACGGACGAAACACTTTCGGAAGAATTGGAAAAGGGATACGAGGATATGCTGAAAGGCAGGACAAGACCTGCAGAAGAAGTATTCTCGAAGATCCGCGAGGATCACGGTCTGTAGAAAACAAAAAAAACACACCTTCATCGGAAGGCGTGTTTTCGTGATAAGTCTTTTCCTTTGACTAGTCGTCGGTGGTTACACCGGTGATTCCGTCAGCCTTTGCGCAGGTCTTGCAGAGTCTTACGCGTCCGGCGGCGATGGCTTCTTCAGCCGTGCCGTAGGTAAGAGTTTCGCTCTGGTTGAGATGCGGGCAGTCGTCATGAGTATGATATACTCTGCCGAATGTTGACCAGTATACTCTCTCGTTTCCGAGAACATCGATGGCAGCGGCCTTCTGTTCTGCGGATACAGGGTTGAAGTCGTATGATGCGACTCCGCCGATCAGCAGGCAGATGACGGCAGCTACGGTAGCGATGGTCTTGGTCTTCTTGTCGGCGTCTTTATTGGTAAGAACCAGGACGACGAACGGGAAGAAGCAGAATGCGCAGGCGATCAGGCCCATGTTGTTCCACAGCCAGAATTTGGTCGGGTTCTCTTCAGAGACCGGGTCGATGTGGTTGGCTTTTTTCCAAAGCTGAGCGCCGAGGATGACGACGATCAGGTCGAGTACGAGGAAGCCGATCAGCTGGTAAAGCTGAGGCATGAACTTGAGGTCAAGCTTGCCCAGGAATACCATCAGGGCGCAGACTTCGAGAGCCAGAGCCAGGATCCAGAGCAGTACAGCACCGATGCGCAGAGGCTTAGCCTTGCTGACGTCGACCGGTTTAGCTTCCTTTACCTTGCGGTCCGTAGTCGTCTTCTTGCTTTCTTCGCTGGCGGCTACATATGTTTTTTTCTTTTTTTCAGCCATTTTAATACCCCCATTTATTTATGTATATATTATAAAGTCTTTTTTCCATAATTAATACAAAATAATCATCTGAGTACCAGAGCCTGGTAAGGCTCAAGAGTCACGGTATTATCTTTAATTTCCGTATCCCCGTAATTATCAAGCAGTATCTCGGGATCATCGAGCCATTCAGGGAGCCTGTATACAGTCTTTCTCTTGGAGAAGTTACCGGCTATGAAGAGTCTTTCGTCTTCATATTCCCTGGCATAGGCGATGATCCTCTTGTTTTCGTGGTCGTATTCGACGGTCCTTCCGTATATTGCGGCATCGTCGTTCTTCTTGAGATCCAGCAGTTTCTGATAGAAATGATATACCGATCTTTCGCTTTCAAGGTCTTTCTTCACGTTTACATGTTTATAGCCATTATCCCTTGTCTGCCACGGTTCATGGCCTTCATTGAAGCCTCCGTTGATCGAATCGTCCCAGGCCACAGGTATCCTGGCGTGGTCCCTGGCTCCGTATTTAATGAAGCTGAACGCAAGCTTCTTCGGCACATGATACTGGCACAGCAGGTCGTATACGAAATGGCTGACGGGGTCTTTCATCTCGTCTATGCTTCTGAAATCGTTGTTTGTCATGCCGATCTCCTGACCCATGTATATGTACGGTATGCCGAAGCCCATGTATGTGACCGTGGCCAGGAAGGTGGCCGCTTCGTATCTGTAGCGTTTCGTATCGATGGAGAACCTGTTCACGCATCTGGGGTTGTCGTGGTTTTCAAGGACCAGGGTGTTCCAGCCGATGTCGTAGGTGTCTTTCTGCGGAGTGAAGAGTCCGTCCTTGAATTCCATGATGTTGAATGGTTTCCAGAAGTATTTCATGCCGCCGATGTTGTCACAGACGAGATGGGCGAAATCGAAGATGGAATCAAGTTCCTTGTTTTCTCTGTTGACATAGGCCAGAGCGTTCTCGTGGGAAGGAGTATATGATTCTCCCACCGTATAGCAGTCATACTTGCTGAAGGCTTTCTCGTTTAGTTCTTTCAGGAACTCATGCATCCTCGGTCCGTCGACGAAATATCTGGCGCCTTTCTGGAAACCGCCTTTTTCGTTGTCGTCGGTGAAAGGATGTACCTTCGAAAACATGTTGAAGACGTCGAACCTGAAGCCGTCTACGCCTTTTTCAAGCCAGAAGTTGAGTATCTTTATTATCTCTTCCCTTACTTCGGGATTCTCCCAGTTGAGATCCGCCTGTTCCCTGCAGAAAAGATGAAGATAGTATTCGTCCGTATCCCCTATCCTTTCCCAGGCCGAACCGGTGAATGACGATGTCCAGTTGGTAGGAGGCATGAGTTTATCATTCTCATACTTTCCCTTCCTTATGATGTACCAGTCCCTGTATTTCGAATCCTTGGACGACAGGGCTTCCTTGAACCACCTGTGTTCGATGGAAGTATGGTTTATGACCATGTCCATGATGACCCTGAGATCCCTCTTGTGGCATTCCTTCAGGAGCCTGTCGAAATCTTTCATCGTACCGAATTTTTCATCTATGTCCAGGTAGTCGCTGATGTCGTAACCGTAGTCATAGTCCGGAGACTTGTATAAAGGAGAGAACCATATCGCATTCACTCCCAGATCCTTCACATAGTCCAGTTTCGATATGATGCCTTCGATGTCTCCCCATCCGTCATTGTCGCTGTCCATGAAAGAGAAAGGATATATCTGATATACCACCGCTTTCTTGTACCATTCTGTTTTTTTCATATTGGAATCCTCTGATTTCTAATACAATTGTAACCTATATGAAGAAACGACATTTGCAAATATTTAACCGATATTGTACACTTATCTCACAAGGAACGGCTGTTGGGCTCGACCCGTTGCACCCGTTCCCTGAATTAATAGCCAATTTAGTCAATATTTGTCGGTAGTTGGCTATTTTTTTATGGTCACGATCATAAATAAACACAGCGACACAAACATGATATAATTCTCATGAAGCAACCGCTCTGTAAAGGGCTTCGGATAAACCGAGGATTTCCTGCAGATACGGGTTGTTTCTTTTTTATCTGTACCCATTCAGACGCTGTTGTCATTATCTGGTCCAGTCATTTGGTGTTATCTTATAATTTAGATAAGAAAGATTTATTTCATCATATACAGGGGGAACGCATATGAAGCGCAGGATGATGACGATACTGATGTGTCTGCTGCTTATCTTGACAGGTTGCGGCAACGCTCAGGAAACAGATGAAGTTACAGAAGACGTGCCTGATGAACAGGCGGAGGAAGTCGAGATCGATGCTTTAGACCAGCTGGACGCCATTTATCTGTGGGGTGCGGATCCTGGCCTTGGCATAAGCGTTCTTCATGAACTTGGATATACCGGCGAAGGGGTCAATGTCGCATACATAGACCAGCCGATAAACGATGTACCGGATGACGAGATAGCGGATAGTGTCGTCAAGAACACCAATATCGCCGACAGTGATGACGAGATGCACGGACAGGCGGTTTCTTCGCTTCTGTGCGGAAAGCATCTGGGAACCGCTCCGGGTGTGAATCTTTACTACTATGGCTACCCCTCGTGGAAGGAAGACCAGCAGCAGTACTGGGTCACCTGTATGGATAAGCTGATCGAAGACAATAGAAAACTGCCTGAGGGAGAGAAGATCAGGATGGTGGGTTTCTCCAACAACCCGAGACCTGAGGAGAAGTACTATC
>JAGACP010000146.1 GCA_017614055.1 Erysipelotrichaceae bacterium
AAACAAGGCGGAACAGAACAGGATCAGCGAAGAGCTGACTTTTTTGCCTAAAGGTCACATAAACATCCTCTACAGGAAAGACAAGGGATACTACTATCTCACCCACCGCGAGGGAAAGAAGATATGCAACGACTATCTCGGTCCTGTCGGAAAGACGGATCTGAGCGGAACGATGGAGAAGCTTGCGGAGAGGGAAAGATGCAGGAAGGAACTGAAGTATCTCAAGGAACAGGAAATGCTTATAAGGAAGGAAGTCAAGAAAGCGGGAAGGAATGTTGCTGAGGAAAAGATATAAGAAAGACATACTCAACGGCAACATATTCGAACAGATGATGTTGCTGTTTTTTCCTGTCTTTCTGGGATATATCCTTCAGCAGATATATGGATTCGCCGATGCGATGGTGCTTGGCAGATTCGTCGGAAAGGAAGCTCTTGCTTCGGTCGGCGGATCGGCGACGGCGATAATCAACGTCATCCTGAACGTCATCGCGGGCATGACGGCGGCGATGACCGTCGCAGTGGCGCAGAACTACGGAAGAGGAGATTCCGCAAGAGTAAACAGCGTCATCAGGACGGGGTTCTACATAGCGACAGTATTCGGAGGGATCATTTCCATCGTTGTGATCCTTGCTTCCCCTGCGCTGCTTACACTGATGAAGGAGCCTGCCGAAAGCATCGGGACCTCGCTGATATACATCAGGCTATATGCGGCGGCTTTCGTCCCCTACTTCATTTATCAGTCCGGCATCTGCATCTTCAGGGCGCTGGGCGACAATAAAAGACCGAACTATTTCATAATCATCACCGCGGTCGTGAAGATCGCGCTGGATTTTCTGCTTGCGGGAGTTTTCAGGCTGGGTGTCCTTGGAACATCGACGGCGACCTTCCTTTCATATGTCGTAAGTGCAGCCACGGTCCTGACAGTATTCCAGCTCACTCCCGACATCTACAGATACAGTCTCAAAGACTTCGGATACGACAAAGACGATCTCAAGACCATCATGAAGATGGGTGCTCCTTTTGCGATACAGAACGCCACTTATGCCCTTCCGGGCATCATCATACAGTCGAAGATAAACACCTTCGGAACAGACGCGATAGCGGCATTCTCTGCCTACAATCACGTCGACAATTTGTTCTGGTGCTATTCCAACGCGGTCGGAACGGTGACCGTGACGATGGCCGGACAGAACTACGGAAGCAGAAATATGAAACGCGTAAGAAAGATAGGCTGGACGGCGGTATTGATAGAAGAAACAGGCGTCATACTTTACGGGGTCGCATTCACCGTCTTCAGACGCGCCCTGCTGTCAATGTTCGTGAACGATGCGGACGTCATAGCCATCGGAGCATCCATGATGGCCGTGACTTCGACGAAATATTTCCTGCACAGCTTCGTGGGAACGACAGGTTCCGTATGCAAAGGATGCGGACTGAGCAGATTCACTTCGACTGTCGCGGTCTTTACCGTCCTGATCACCAGGATCGCTTTCCTGACGTTCTATCCGCACGTCCTTCCATCCGATCCGCTCTACTGCTTGCCTCTTTCCTGGGGGCTCACCAGCATAGTCTATCTGCTGTTCTTCCTTACAAGCAAAAAACTGAAGGTAACTGATCCTTCATAGTCATAAAACCCCATGAATACGCATTTATAATATTGCCAAGGCAATATTATTTGTCGTCGTGTATGGAAATCAGCACCTGGGAAGGCAGATAGAACACCCACATCAGGAAGGTCGCGATATCATACGGTTTCCCTGCAGGAAGCAGATTGTGAAGACCTACGCAGATGTCGCATAAAACAAAAAGGAAAAGGCCGATGCTATACAAACCGGATACATCGCCTGAAAGAGATGATATGAAATTCATCGTCAGGTTCATGAAATAGAACAGGACGGCTGCATTAAAAAGATCGAGCTCCCCTTTCAGATACATCGCCACAAGCAGAACCGCATATATGACAGCCCTCACAGGAAGATATGTACTGCATGAACGTGTATATAGATATAAACAATAAACCATCTGAACGACGATGAACGACGACACGCCTATCAGATAATGATCGTTCAGCACCAGTAGAAAGAAATCCGCCAGCAGGGTGAAAAACATGGCTGCCTTCATATAATTGTATTTTCCCATAAGACAATATAAGAAACAGAAGACCATGCCCGCATATTTCACATATGTCGAATCAAGACCTTTCAGATCCATCAGTATGAAAAGAACATATATAACCGATTCGACTGTCAGAAACGCCTTCTTTGCGGTTTTCATAATATAATGATAAAAAATGTGACGAAAAATACAAAATCCGTTAGTAGATTGGTGAAAGGATATAATGAAAATGAAAAAAGTAATTATTCTCGCGCTGTTAGGCGCCATATTGCTGGGTGGATGTATGAATAAAGAAAAAGTGACATCGGAAAAAGACGGCATCGGGATAGAACTTCTCGACATAAAAACGAAAGAGAACGGAAAGACGGGCAACACGATCGTTGAATTGAACACAAGGATCACCAATAATTCCGAAAAGAACATCTCTTCCGTCAAATACTGTCTGCATGTGCTGGACAAGGAAGGAAATCTCCTTAACTCCTACTACAAGACTTATTACGGAGAAGATAAGAGCATCGATTCCGGACAGAGTGTCGACGATTATCTCGGGTTCCAGGACAAGTTTGACAGCAAGCCCGTTTCATTCGAACTGGAGATCGTGGAAGTCAAGGATACGGAGGAAGAGCCTCTGATCCATCTGCCTCTTCCTGATGAATATCTCTATGAGGCCATCGGTCTTGAAAGACTGAAGGACGAACTTCCGACGGAGATCTATGTGAGGATAGACCATATGGGCGCTCTGGACGAGGCGTATGTGACCGACGAAGAGACGCTGAAAGAACTTGTGAGCAGATTCTGCATCGTCAAGATCGATCAGCCGACCGACACCTTCGTTACCGACAACTACAACGGCGTGGGCTTCACGTTCGCCGACGGTACGCAGAGGTGGGTCAGCTTCAATCTCTACAATCTGGAATTCGGTTCCCACGGCAAGACCTACATGTATGAACTGAAGGACCTCGGTTCCTTCTGGAGCATGTGCGTGGAACTCACTTCTTCAGAAGAATGACGATATTCAAAGGCATCGGGACAGCCCGATGCCTTTTCTTTTTGCCCGTGATAAAATCATTTTGACAAGGTGTGACAAAAACCTGCCTGCAGTTATCATAAAATAATAGTGTGGAAAGAATGAAAGAAAGAATAATCGTCGTTCCCGGTTCACTCGATCTGGCCACCACCCTGGCCTTTCACGGCAGGGATCTTTTCAATGTACGCTTCTTCACGCCGGTCGAACTGGCGAGAGAATCGCTGATGAGGTCGGGGAATCTTTCGAAGAAGACCTTCGTATCAAGAAGCGAGGAACTGGCGTATTACTTCGATATCGTTAAGTCCGTTTCATATTTCAGGACGCACAAGATCTCCGACCTGAGAAAGATCAATTCCACGATCAACACGGT
>JAGACP010000013.1 GCA_017614055.1 Erysipelotrichaceae bacterium
CGGCCACGAGTCCCGAACCGCTGTTGTATCTCGCATAGTCGTAGAAGTATCCCACATTGACCCAGGATCTGCTTCTGCCCGTAGCCGTTTCGCTTTCATCCACTTCCGGATCGTATGAATCGGAATCCGTAAAACACTTCCACTGTTCGTCCCCGTAGAAGTCCATCGGAATGCCTCCTGCATACATCGCCTGCGAAGCGTAGTTCTGGCAGTTTCCTCCCACATCGGAATAGTTGAACCATTCGCTGTTTCTTTCGTGGCAGTAATTCTCCAGATATGAAACGGCGGCATTGCGGTCGTATTCCTTCATATAGGTCTTGGATGGAATGTAAGGCATGCTTTCGGCCTTGGCCTTCAGGACATCCTCGTTGTACGAATTCATGTCCTTCAGCTGGCTGTACATGTATCTGTATGTATCTTCGACTTCCTGCACCGTTTCGCAGCCGTCATGGAAGCAGAGGTAATATCCCTGTTCCTTGTCAAGATCTGTGATCAGATATCCCTCTTCCGTCTTTCTGATTGTGAAATCATTCTCTATGTCATATACGACTGATTCTATGCCGCCCAGGAATCTGAAATAGAAATGATCGTTCTCCAGGACATGGACATGATACAGATCCCCTTCCTGATAACAGTCGGTCACCTCGAGATCATAGTGGGCACCGCTCATCCTGAAATCGAAATCATGCAGCTTCCTTGTCTCCACCAGCAGTCTGATCGAACTGTCGGATATGGCCGAAGCAAGCTCATTGTCAAAATATTTCGAAGTATCGGCCTTCTCGAGCGTATAGATGCTGCGGTAGTAGTCGTCCATGTAGCCGGTGATGAGTCTCTTCGCATCTTCATCTATCCCGTATCCGTCATCAAAAAAACCGAGGAAAGATTCCGGTATCACATCGTCATCCTGATCTTTCACTTCAGGCTCATTGTCGACGATCGTCTCTTCCGGCTTTCCTTCGTTCCTTTTGCCCTGGATGGCCAGCGAACCCAGCAGAGTGCCCGCAAGCATCAGACTCAGTATCAGGATAATAACTGCACGGCTGTTCAGTCTCATACCTAATATTATATAAAAAAGGCAAGTGTTTTTACACTTGCCTTTGTCGTCTGACTATTCCTTGCTTACGACGTCTTCAAGCTTCTCTTCGACGGTCTCGACAGCGTCTTCGACTTTGTCTTCGACTACGTCCATGACGTTTTCAGGCTTGCCGTCGAACAGGTCTACGACACCGTCCTTCAGATTGGATGCGGTATCCTTGGCCTTCTCGAGAGCCTCGCCCGACTTGACTGATTCAACAGTCTCGTTCAGCTTGTTCTTGAGATTGTCGGTAAACTCGCCGGAATTGATGTCGTTCACGGTCTTCTCCGCGAATCCCTGAGCCTTCTCAGCGAAATCCTGAGCCTTTTCCAGAGCTTCACCGGACTTGATGCTTTCTACGACACCATCAGCCTTTTCCTTGGCTACGTCGAGGATATCCTTGCCCTCTTCCTTAGCCTGCTTTTCAAGTTTCGAGATAGCTGAGGCTGCGCCTGCGATAGCGGCTGCGCCTAACAGATTACCCAGTAAACTTCCACCTTTTTTCTTCTTTGCCATTTTTGTACCTCCGTTGATTATTTATTCAATAGGCCTTTCACCTTGTCGGCCAGACCTTTTGCGGCATTCTTGGCATCCTCGGCCAGTCTTGCGGCATCTTCCTTGTCGAACTTGCCGTCTTCACCGAGCACAGCCTTTCCTGCTTTCGAATCCTTGACACCCTGAGTCAGTCTGTCCAGATCGTCCTTGCCCAGTTTTCCGTCCTCTCCGAGAACAGCCTTGCCGGCTTCGCTTTCCTTGACCTTTTCGATCACTTCGGAAGCCTTTTCCTTGGCGTCGTTTGCGACTTTTCCGACAGTCTCCTTCAGATCGTCCATTTTTTCACTCATTGCATAAACCTCCAGTATCTGTATATATTATATACTTTATCGGAACTTTTTTTAATAATTCGCAGAAACAGAAAAAGCTATGATCTGTCTGTCATAGACTGTAAGTCTGACATGATAACCGTTCACATACAGATCATATCCTTCGCCGTTGAGAAGTACTCTGACATCGTAGCCGTTCACGGTGAAATCATCGAGGTCTCCGTCGGTAAGGATGTGACATCTGGCATAGCCGATGACGTATGCCTCCATAGCGAAGATGCTGCGCGCCTGCGCAAGATTGTAGTAGACCTTGTTGGCGGTGACGATGTAGTCACTCTTCATCATCGTCAGGCTCATCACCAGACACAGCACAATGAGAAAACCCGTCGAGATGAATCCCGTGTCTCTGGGCGATGACGCTGTTATGGCTTTTTTCTTCTTTCTCATAGAACACATATATGCAGCCATTCATTTCATCGAAATACAGATCGTCGACACCATTGAGGAAGATCTGCGTTCCCGGCTGCAGTATGAGTTTCCCGTTGACGACGGAAAGACGGAAATCCTTGTCCTGATAACGGAAATAAAGACAGTCCCTCGTCATCTCGAGGTCATAGCTTATCAGCAGCAGTTCCCTTAGCTGGTAGAGGGCTATCTCGTCGTTGATCTCGTCATAGTCGAAATCCAGGCTTGAAGCATAGCGGAACGCCAGGGAACTCAGAGGCATGAAACCGCAGACGATGAAAAGCGCAATTATCATCCTAATCTGGTTCATCCAATATGCATCCTTCGCATGTCATGATGCTGTTCAGTATGTCCTCTATCTCGCTGTTGACCCTGTCGCGGTAATTCTCGTATCCATGTTCATACAGCAGCGTGGCTCTGTAGACGGAGAAACAGAGTCCGCACATGCATACGGTGATGAATATCGCCAGCAGGCTGTCCAGCATGATATATCCCTCATCTGCATGTCGCATAGCCGTTGCCCAGATGGATGATGACTTCATGTCTGCCGAAACTTACGGTCCTTCCGATGTTCACGTGTCCCATCTCGTTGAATGTGACGCCGTTTCGAAACGCTTCGGGATTCCTGTTGAGCATTACCTCCGACTGCAGCAGGAGATAGTCGTTGAGGAATTCCATGTGCTCCTTCTCGATGACGCTATGCCTGTTCAGTACTAGAAGACTCATCACGCTGATCATCAGAAGCGTTACAAGCACTTCCAGCATGCCGTATCCCCTGTCAGTTGATGACACAGTGACCGTCCACGATGCTCAGGGACGTCCCGTCCCCGCAGCTTGTCTGTTCAGGATCGAGATATCCTCCGTTGACAAGATCCGTCAATGAACCGGGAAGTGTACCATAGTCGAGCCTGAACTGCGCGATCGCCGAATCGACGACCTTTGTCAGGGCGTGACAGGCCTTGCTGTCGACCGACGAGATGACCTTGGAGATGTTCGGTATCGCAAGCAGAAGCAGTATGGAGATGATTATCACCACGACCACCATCTCCAGCAGTGTGAATCCTTTTCTGTTCATGTTTACTCCTTTCTAGAACAGCGTGATAGCCTGCATGGGCATGAAAAGCAGCTGATATATGAACACTATTACGGCTCCGATGAAACCGTACGTGCAGATCTGTATCGTCAGGGCATACATTTTCATCTTGTTTCTGATCCTTTCCCTGGCCACATCGAGATATGAAGCGATGATGTTTGCGAAATCGTTGGTATAGCCTGCCATCTTGATGTACCTTGAAAGACTTGAATCATAGTAGTCTTTCTGGGCCGCCTCCTTCATCGTATCTCCTTTGCTGAGCCCGTCGTCCAGATGGAAAGCCAGGAAAGACACTATGGGTTTCGACTTCATGCTTTTGAGGATCTGCAGCGATTCCCTGGTCTTGAATCCCTGCCTGTGACATATCAGCAGCAGGGACATGAACTGTTCGCTGTAGTAGAGATTGAACAGAGAATTGCCCAGATGTTTCGAGATCAGTATGTAAAGCATCACTATCCTCTTTGGCTGTTTCATGTATATGAATCCGAGAACGCCGATGAGGAATCCGTAGTAGATGATGTTGATCATGATCCTGAAGACTATCCTGATGTCGCCGTAGATGGCGATATCCGGCGAGAAGTTCCCCATCAGGTCGAACATCGAATCAAGACCGTAGAGATCGAAAAGATACAGAGAAGTCACCGTAATGAACAGCAGGATGCAGGGATAGGCTATCGTGCCCAGAAGGCTGTCCTGGCTTTCGTTCTGCCTGCTGCAGAATTCAAGAGACAGCGAGAGCGCTTCTGAAAACGGCAGATACTTCAGCAGAGATTCAAGATACGATCTGAGCTGCTTCGGAAGATATGCGGTCATGATGCTTTCGATCATTTCCCCTTCCGCAAGTTTTTCCCTTATCTGCCTGAAGATGTGGACATTGTCCTTATTCCCAAGCAGCTCGAAACATTCACTGATGGACAGGTTCGTCTTCAGCAGTTTCGAAAGATATGTCATATCTTCCAGACTTAAAGTCTTTCTAGGTCTGCGCAGCTTCAAAGATGCCATTCCTGATACCTGTCTCTATCTGTCTTTCTATGTCGAGGAAACCTTCCGAATTCTTCCTGTTCAGGCGGTAGTATTCTATCTCCCTGCGGTCCATGATCTCGTAGAGGACCTTCTTCCTGCCGTTCATCCTGTCGAACATCATCCGCTGGTTGGAAAGACAGAGAAGATTTTCATAGAGATGATCCTCACTGACTCCCAGTTCGATCATCCTGGATATGCACCCCGATGCCCTCGAGGTATGGATGGATGAAAGGACCAGATGTCCGGTATTGGCGGCTATGACCGCGATCTTCGCCGCCTTTTCGTCCCTTATCTCGCCGATCATGATGATGTCGGGATCATGTCTGAGTATCTGCTTGACTCCCGCAGAATAATCGAAACCGATGGTCTCGTTCACCGCCAGCTGTATCATGTTGTCGTGATAGACCTCGATGGGGTCTTCGATCGTATAGATCTTCCTGCTTCTCACCGATTTCAATAATGTATATAACGTCGTGGTCTTTCCCGAACCGGTAGGACCCGAGAACAGGATCAGACCGCAGTTTCTGTGAAGCAGGGACTGGAAATACAGATTCTGTTCATTGATGTCGGAAAGACTACCGGCATCCACCTTCAGCTGGGAATTCATGATCCTCAGCACGCCATTGGTGTAATCCAGTCTGTTTATGACCGCGAACCTCAGCGAAAGCAGTATCCCGTCGACTTCCATTTCGAACTGACCTGTCTGCGGTGCAAGCAGATTCCCGACATCCAGATTCGCCAGATACTGCAGATATCTGATCAGTCTGAAATCCTCGGTCTTTCCTTTGACCTTGTAGCACAGTCCCTCTATCCTCAGTTCGATCGAAACATCATGATGTCTCATCATGAAATGAATGTCCGACGCATTGTATCTCAGTGCCAGTCTAAGCAGCGCAAGCAGTCTTTCTTCCATTGTTTCCCCTAATCATAATTCAAGGAAAAACGGAAGATTCCTAATAAAAAGGATCATGTTTCACATGATCCTCATCTCAGATAGTAGTTGTTCATTAATTCTTCCGACAGCGTCGTGACTCCGTCGTGTCCCGGATAGACCGTATAATCCTTGTCGAACTGCTTGAACAGTTCCAGAGAATGTTTGAGCGTGCTGAAGTCTCCTCCCTTGAGATCCGTCCTTCCCACCGAACCCTTGAACAGGGTGTCTCCGGTGAAGATGCAGTCATCGAAGACATAGATCACCGACCCTTCCGTATGGCCCGGAGTGAAGACGACTTCAAAGACGAACGGTCCGATCTCCATCTTTCCTTCTCTTAAAGCAATCGTCGGGCAGCTAATATAGGCGACAAGACCGAAATCGCTTCCCGCCTGCTTGTCCCTGGCCAGTTCCTCGTCCGCTTCATGCAGATATACGGGACACCGATACTTCTCATAGAGACCGTCGACCGCCTTGATATGGTCGAAATGGCCGTGAGTCAGAAGTATCCCTTTCAGGTTCCTGTCCCCGAGTATCTCTATCAGTTTCTCGGGCTTCGATGCCGGATCCACCAGCAGCACGTCACCGCCTATCTGAAGCAGATAGGTGTTGGTCTCGATAGGACCCATCACATACTTCGTGATATCCATATCAATTAAAAATAGGCTTCAGCCTATTTCTTCTCCTTGTGAAGAGTCATCTTGTTGCATTTGGGACAGAATTTCTTGATCTCCATCTTGTCTGGATGTTTCTTCTTATTTCTAGATCCATAGTATGTCTCTTCGCCACACTCAGAACACTTAAATGTCACAAAATCTCTAGGCATTTGATATTTCCTCCATTTACGCTTAATAATTCTAACATAATTATTATTTGGTTTTCAATTATTTATTTATATATATTACCGGATCATCTTAAAACCCGTTTTTAACGGGTCTTAGAACAGTTTCTGATCGTAGTTGATATTCAGATGCTGGTAGGCTTTCTCGGTCACTACGCGGCCTCTGGAGGTCCTGTTGATGAATCCTATCTGCAGCAGATAAGGCTCGTATACATCCTCCAGGGTGACGGTCTCTTCGCCGATGGCGCTGGCGATGGCTTCAACTCCTACCGGACCGCCCTTGAATCTTTCGATGATGCCCATCAGATACCTGATGTCCACATCGTCAAGACCCAGGGAATCGACTTTCAGCTTCTCCAGAGATGTCTTGGCAAGCTCAAGGTCGATCTTTCCGTCGTTCCTGACCTGGGCGAAGTCCCTGACTCTCTTGAACAGCCTGTTGGCTATTCTCGGCGTTCCTCTTGAACGCTTGGCTATCTCATGCACGGCTTCCTCGTCGATCTCGCTGTTGAACACTCTCGAGGTCCTCTTGACGATCTGCGCCAGTTCGTCCTCGGTATAGTAATTCAGCTTGGAAGTGATGCCGAAACGGTCTCTGAGCGGAGCGGATATCGCACCTGCGCGGGTCGTCGCACCGACCAGCGTGAAAGGCGGCAGTTCAAGCCTGATGGACTTGGCTCCCTCGTCCTTTCCCACCACGATGTCGATATAGAAATCCTCCATCGCGGAATAAAGCACTTCCTCGACGATCTTCGGCAGACGGTGTATCTCGTCTATGAAAAGGACGTCTCCCACCTGCAGCGAAGAAAGGATGGCGGCCAGATCGCCGGTCTTTTCGATGCTGGGACCGGTAGTGGTCTTGATGCCCGTGCCCATCTCGTTGGCCAGGATGTAGGCCATGGTCGTCTTTCCCAGCCCCGGAGGACCGTACAGAAGCACGTGGTCAAGCGCTTCATCGCGCATCTTCGCGGCCTTGATGAATACCTCGAGGTTCTCCTTGAGATCGGTCTGACCCACATACTCCTTCAGCGTCTGCGGTCTCAACGACGCTTCATCGTCTTCTATCTGTTTCTCAGCAGACAATACTTTTTCTTCTTCCATAATTTTCCTACTTTACCAACATGCTCAGAGCTCTCTTGATGAGCTCGTCGGTCGAACCGTCGCGATCCCCGATCCGCTTCAGTACGTCCCTGATCTCCGCAGGACGGTAGCCGAACTGCTTCAGGGCATCGGAGACATCGGACAGCTTGTCGTCGGATATCTGATCGACTTCCACCAGCTTGCCCTTGAGATCCAGGATGATCTGCGAAGCCGTCTTCGCCCCGATCCCCGGCATGGCCTTGATGAAATCGATATCCCCGGTCTCGATCGCCGTGATGATCGCCTCCACCGAAGCATGAGACAGTATGTTTGAAGCGATCTTGGGACCCAGACCCTTGACGGATATCAGCTTCACGAAAAGATCATACTCCTGAAGCGACAGGAAACCGAAAAGACTTATCTCGTCCTCTCTGACGTTCTGATAAGTATAGATGGTCATCTCCCTGCCGGTCTTCAGGCTCTCAGGATGATAGAAATTGATCCTGTATCCTACGCCGTTCACATCGATGAGGACATAGTCGAACCCGAAGGCATGGACCGTTCCTCTGACAAAACCAATCATACCTAAATTATACAATAATACTCCCGGACTATGGCACGGAAATAAAAGGAAGCTTTACGCTCCCTTGATCAGTCTACGAAATCGAAACTGTAGTCTTCGATGAATACCTGGTCGCCGTTCTGACAGCCCTTTTCTCTCAGAGCCTCGTCAAGTTTCATCTTCGACAGAGCTCTCGAGAAACGCAGAACCGCATCATCATCGCTGAAATCGGTATTGTGGAACAGTCTCTCGATCTTCTCTCCTTCGACTCTCCAGACGCCGTTTCCTTCGTTGTGAATGGTGAAATCCTCAGGCTTCTCGTATTTGTATACGACCTTCTCCTCGGCTTTCTTCGGATCATACAGCGGGAACTGCGGAAGCTCCTTCAGCATGTCCTTGGCTCTGTATAAAACAGGCATCAGTCCTTCGTTTATCAGCGTCATCGTCTCGAACACCTCGAGATCGGGATAATGTTCCCTGAACTTCTTCAGATTCTCTTCGGCATTCTCCATGTCCATCTTGTTGGCGACGACGATCTGCGGACGGTCTTCCAGATTGCCCGGATACTTCTTCAGCTCTTCGTTTATGACCTGGTAGTCCGTTATCGGATCCTCGTGGCCCATGTCCAGCACATGGATTATCAGACGGCATCTTTCGATATGCTTGAGGAACTCGTGTCCGAGCCCCTTTCCTTCCGACGCCCCTTCGATAAGACCCGGAAGATCGGCCAGGACGAACGACGAATCGTCGACCTTCACCATGCCGAGCTGCGGCTTCAGAGTAGTGAACGGATAATCCGCTATCTCCGGCTTGGCATTCGACACCACCGACAGGAAAGTCGATTTTCCCACCGAAGGAAGACCTACGAGTCCCACATCCGCCAGAAGCTTCAGTTCGACCAGGACATTCCTTTCCTGCCCCGGTTCACCCAGCGTGCAGTAGTCGGGAGCCGAATTCCTTGCGGACTTGAAATGATAGTTGCCCTTGCCTCCCTTGCCTCCTTCGCAGATGACTTCCCTTGAATCGAGGGTATTGAGATCGGCCACGATCTCGTCGGTATCGAGATCCTTGACCACCGTTCCCAGCGGGACCTTCACGATCACGTCTTCGCTCGAGGCTCCGTACATGTTGTTGGTCTTGCCGTTCTCTCCGTCCTTGGCCCTTATCGCCTTGGCGAACCTCAGGTCCAGCAGAGTGGACTTGTTCGTATCTACTTCGAAGATTACCGAACCGCCCTTTCCTCCGTCTCCGCCCGAAGGACCTCCCAGAGGATTGTACTTCTCACGCTTAAAAGCGACGATGCCGTTTCCGCCGTTGCCCGCTTTAAGTTTGAGATCCGTCTTGTCGATGAACTGCATGATGGAATAAAAAAGCCCCGAGGGGCTTCAAGATCGTTAAGCTACAGGATAGACAGATACCTTTTTCCTGTTCTTGCCGAGATGTTCATACTTGACGACACCGTCGACCAGACAGAACAAAGTATCATCTCCACCCCTCTTCACATTAGTGCCGGGATGGACCTTCGTGCCTCTCTGACGATAGATGATTGAGCCGGCAGTCGCAAACTGACCGTCAGCCAGTTTCGCTCCCAGACGTTTTGACGCAGAATCACGGCCGTTCTTTGTCGAACCTACACCCTTTTTAGAAGCGAAGAACTGAATATCCAATACATATCTCATATGTTTTACTTCCTTTCCACTTTGATGAAATCCCCATAGGATTCCTCAATAGTCTTTAACTGCATCACCACCAGCCTGAAGTAATCCTGTACTTTCTCAAGATCGCTCCTGCTGGAGATGACTATCTCGTTTTTCAACTGTTTTATTTCGATGTCTTCATCAAGCTCGTCCAGAGCATTCATGAATCCGAACATTATCGAACTTACGGATGCGCATATCAGATCCCTGCCGTATTCTCCGAATTCCGCATGGCCTCTGACCTTGATATATACATATCTGTCATCCTTCAGTTCATAGGTCGCTCTGATCATCAACCTATCTTTTCAACAGTCAACTTAGTGTATGGCTGACGATGGCCCTGCTTGCGTCTTGAAGAGCCCTTCTTAGGCTTGTACTTGAAGATGATGATCTTCTTTGCCTTGCCCTGTTTCTCAACCTTACAAGTGACCTTGGCACCCTCTACATAAGGATCACCCAAAGTCAGTCCGCCGTTTTCCAGTGCTACAACCTTGTCGAAAGTATACTTCTTGCCTTCCTCGACATCCAGTTTTTCAACGAAGATGGTCTGGCCTTCTTCGACCTTGAGCTGCTTGCCACCGGTCTCGATAATAGCGTACATAGTGCACCTCCTTCTTTAGATTCAGACTCGCCATGAAGGTGATCGCAAGATACTTGAACCTTTTCTGAGCGGTTATAATCCCCTCTATGGAGGGACTACAACGAAATTATCATACCAAATATGATTTTCAATTTCAACAATATTAAAATAAAAGATATTTTAAAGGGATAATGCTATAATCACCTTGAGGAACTATATGAACAAATACGATGTCATCATAATCGGTGCAGGACCTGCAGGACTCTCGGCGGCGGTATACGCCAGAAGAGCCGGACTTGATGTCCTGGTCATCGAATCGGAAGTATACGGAGGGAAACTCTCCAAGACTTACGAAATAGAAAACTACCCCGGCATCAGGAAGATCCAGGGTCTTGAACTGGCCCAGCAGCTGACGGACCACGCCAAGGATCTCGGAGCCGAACTGATCACGGGAGAAGTGAAAGAGATCGTCTGTTCCGATGATTCAAAAGCAGTCATCCTGAAAAACGGCAATGAATACGAAGCGCCATATGTCATCGTAGCCACCGGGACGAAAGAAAGGATGCTGGATGTGCCTCATGCGGAAGAATATACGGGCAGAGGCATATCATACTGCGCGGTATGCGACGGTTTCTTCTACAGGAACAGGAAGGTCGCCGTCATCGGCGGAGGCAATTCCGCCCTTGAAGAATCGCTCTATCTGGCATCGCTTGCCGAGAAAGTGACGATCATCATCAGAAGGGACGTTTTCAGGGCCGAGGCAGGACTGGTCGGCAGGATCAGAAACAACGACAGGATAGATGTGATCGTGAAACATCTTCCCGACAGTCTCAGGATTGAAGACGGAAAGATCACAGGTCTCGTCATCAAAGATACAGAATCAGGCGAACTCGAAACGATAGAATGCGACGGCATCTTCCCGTACATCGGAGCCGATCCGTGCACGGAGTTCCTGGACAGTTCCCTGCTGGATGAGAACGGATATATAATCGTCAATGAAGATATGTCAACCAATATCGACGGCATCTATGCCGCCGGAGACTGTACGAGAAAAAGACTCAGACAGGTCGTCACCGCATGCAGCGACGGAGCGATCGCCGCTTCCAGCATAGCCGGCAGAATGAAATAAAAAGGTATCAGACATGAAAAAAGAGGAAACGATACAGAATTATCTTGAGGCCATCTACATCATCTCCCGCAAGAGAGAGAACGTCAGAGCCATCGACATCGTGAACTATCTGGATTTCTCCAGACCCACGGTTTCGATCGCTCTGAAGGAACTTGAAAAGGACGGCTATCTGATCTTCGACGACAAGTATGTCGTCCTGACCGAGAAAGGCCGGGAAGTGGCATCGACGATGTACGAAAGACACGAATATATCGCAAAGATACTCATGAAACTCGGCGTCGACGAAAAGACCGCCTATGAAGACTCCTGTCTCATAGAGCACGACATCTCGAAAGAGACCTTCGATGCCATCAAGAAATCAACCGAACACATGTTCAAGTAAAAAGGAGATCCGAAGATCTCCTTTATTATGCCTATGCCCTTCCGGCGTATTTTCCGTCGATAGTTGATACGGTTATCTTCTCTCCCTGTTCGATGAACAGCGGAACTTTTACCAGCAGTCCCGTCTCCGTTATCGCGTTCTTCAGAGCGCTGGTCGCGGTATTGCCCTTGACGGCCTGTTCGCATTCGGTAAGCTCAAGATCCACCTTGTCAGGCAGCACTATGCCCAGGACCTCGCCCTCATAGAACGTGATATTGACATCGAGGTTCGGGACCAGGAAGTTCATCTCCCATTCCAGCCTGTCCTTCGGTATCTCGATCTGTTCATAGGTCTCCGAATCCATGAATACCGCGGTATCTCCCGAATCATAAAGATACTGCATCGGTCTCTTGTCGATGTGGGCCTCTCCCACCTGATCGGAACCGATGAAAGACAGTTCCTTTACTACGCCCGTCCTTGGCTCCTTGACCTTTATCTTCACCTTCATCTTGGCCATCGCAGTCTTGTTCAGCTGGATGTCGATGCACTGATACAGTTCATTCTCCCAGGTGAAACATGTGCCCGGTTTTACTTCTGTGCAGTTAAGCATATATATTTACCTCCGTTATTTTCCATGATTCCTTGCGATCTCGAACATCTTCGGATCGACATGACAATACCCTTCAGGATTCTTGTACAGATAATCCTGATGATAGTCCTCAGCGACCGTGAAGTTCTCCAGTTTCAGCAGTTCCGTGACTATCGGCGCTTCGTATTTCTCGGACAGTTTCCTCAACGATCTCTCGATGACTTCCCTGTCCTCATCATCTACATAGTATACTCCCGTCCTGTACTGGTGTCCCTCGTCGTGGCCCTGTCTGTCCAGTATGGTGGGGTCGATTATCAGATAGAACATGTCCAGAATCTCATCGAGATCTATCAGTTCTTCGTCATATGTGACTTCCACCGTCTCGGAAGCGCTTGATCTGTGGGCCTTGAGATCCTCGTATGAAGGACTCTCGATGTCGCTGTTGGCGTAGCCCACCGTCGTATCCGTTATCCCCTTTATCAGGGAAAGATAATGTTCGACTCCCCAGAAACAGCCTCCGGCCAGATATATCTTTTTCATATCTTACGCCTCCGTCAGTACTTCTTCTTTATCAGTTCTTCGGAATCGAACGGTCTGTCCAGAATGGAATTGGTCGTGACATATACATTGCCTCTTCTGTAGGCATAATTGTCGGTCGTATGGATGACATGCTCGCGTCCCAGACTGTCGATGAAACGTCCGTTACCCATGAACGTATCCGACCACCCCCGGTTCATCCTGTCGTGAACGGCCTCGGAATGATCGTGGGCGCTGTTGAGGATGTAGCCGGTCTGTTCCTGTCTGTCTCTGACATAGCGGTATGTATCGTAGTCCAGATCGGACTTCCACCTGCGGTATTCGGCCCAGATCGCATCTATCTTGCGCTGTTCCTCGGGATCGATCCGAGATCCCGTCTGTTCTTCAGAGGTCTCTGTTTCTTTGTTTCTGCTTTGTCTCAGAAGCTGCGCATATTCGTTCCATACATCGTCCAGGATGGAGACGCCACTGTTGCTGACAGGTACGAAAATGTCATTCAAAGCGACGTCGTAGTCTTCTTCAAGGCAGTCCATCTCCAGATACTGGTCCACATCCCACTCGCATCTGTGAACGTCAGGATACAGATAACAGTCATTGTCTTCATCGTAGCAGCAGTCTGGATATCGTTCGAGAAGCTGCTTCTCATCGAGTCTTTCTTCGATGACGTTCCAGCGCATAAGATCGCTCGCTTCCAGAACACCGGTGTTGATGAAGTAATGAAGCCTTCCGTCTTTCCTGTAGGTATATACATTGATCCCTCTTGAATAGTAGAAATTCACCACCATGAGGTCATTTTTCCTGTATTTCTCAACGCTTCTGGCGTAGTGTTCCCTGCTTCGCTGATCGTTTTCAGGGGCGGGGATATGTTCGATGAAAGTCAGTTCCTCAACATCGGACAGACGCTGCCTGACCCTTGAATCAAGATATTCTTCCAGGCTGCATACGGTAAAATGAAGATCGCCGTTTTCATCTACGGTTCCTTCGGAATATTCATTCATCTCATCGTCAACGAAACTGAAAGGCGAATAATAAGCGATGCTGCAGTCTCCATCGGGAGATGTATTGGTTATCCTGAAGACGAACATGTACGGACTGCCGCCGTACCAGTCTTCGTAACGGTCGATGGTGCTGGTCCATCCTTCCGGTACGAGCATCTCCACATACTCCTTGCCCGATGAAGCGCTGTAGATCTTCATATCGTTGAGCTTTATCGATTCCTTGTTCATCATATGTTACCTCGATATTTCTACCCTATTATTGTAATATAGCTTACATTTCCTTTTCAAAAACACTGGCTTCGATATATTCCCTCAGCTTTCCCGGTTCATCACTGTCGAAAAGAAACGTTTCCATCCCCATATTCCCTGCAGCTTCGACATTGTCTTCCATATCATCTATGAACATGCATTCATCTACATTCAGTCCGTATCTTTCAAGCAGTATCCTGTATATCCTCTCATCAGGCTTTTTCACTCCTTCAAAGGCGGAAACGACAGTTCCGTCGAAACAGTCGCAGCAGCTGACATTCTTCCAGTATTCCTTCTGCATCCTGCTGGCGTTGGAAAGAAGATAGATCCCGTATCCTTTATCTTTGAGTTCGCGTATGAGTCCGCTGATCCCTTCTATCTCGATGATCGGATCGCACCAGCCCATGACAAGTTCTTCGATCTTCGGCCACAGATGTTCAGGCAGCCTGTCTTTAAGTATCTCGCACATCTGCGGCTCATCGAGGAGACCAAGATCCATGCCGGGCCACAGTTCAGAATAATAGACCTCTTTCCTCAGGATCTTCCTGTCTTCGGGATCGGATATGCCTGCCCGGTCAAGAAAAAGGTCAACATCAAACTCGATGATGACGTTGCCCATGTCGAAGATGAAGTTCCTTATCTTATTTCTCATTTTCGTTATCTTATCACAGAAAACAAAAAAGGCAAATCATCAGATCTGCCATTGTTTATTTGTTCCGCAAACCGTGGGCTTATTTGCCCTTCTTCTTTCTTTCTGCCCTGCGCTTCTGGCGGTTCTTTCTTTCCACGCCTTTCCTTATCTCGCTCAGGGACTTTTCCAGATAGTGCTTCTCCAGAGCGGATATTACCTTGTATGAATTGATGGAATGAAGATTGACGCACAGCGCGTTGTCGATGTTGCTGCGGTCGTTGAAGAACAGCTGCACGATGGAACTGTATTCCTGGATGACGCTCCAGTATATCAGTTCGTCATCGGCGATGATGCACAGCTTGTCCGGATCGTCCTTGGAATGACATACCAGGAATCCCTCATAGATATCCAGGACCGGAATGTCCTTCACCAGCATCACCACGGCTATGATGGCGATGGCCGTGACCAGATACGCTATCCAGTATTTCGGGACCGCGATGAAAAAAACAAGCAGCGCGATCAGCCCGAAAGCTCCGAAGGTGTACGGACGGTTTTTTACCGAGACGATCTTCTTCGCGCCTTCCGGTATGTCGCTGGCTGTATGCACAAAGACATCGATCTTTCCTGTAGGCTTCAGTTCTTCTTCCATAACATGCTCCTTAGATTATAAGTAATACGTCTCCATGTCCTTGTCGGCGATGAAAAGTACGGTCACATCTTCATCGTCGGTGGCTCCGTGCTCGGCTATGATCCCCTGAGGATACCACAGGAAAGCGCCCTTTTCATATACGTTGCCGTCTGA
>JAGACP010000014.1 GCA_017614055.1 Erysipelotrichaceae bacterium
AAGAACGATGAAGTCCAGCTCGTGCTGAGCGGCGTGACTGTAAATTCGAAAGATTTCGCAGGTATATATGTCATCGAGGCTGACCAGGTACAGATAACTCTGTCCGAAGGAAGCGTCAATACCATCACCGATTCGGGTACTTATACCCAGATCGACAGCAATGAGGTGGATGCGCTGATATATTCCAAAGCGGACCTGCTTATCAATGGAACAGGTACGCTGAACCTTGGAAGCAGCGACAACCACGGTATCGTATCTAAAGACGATCTGATCATCACCGGCGGCACCTACAACATCGATGTCGCAGGCGTGGGCATGAAAGGAAAAGACTGTCTGAAGATATCCGATGGAAACTTCACGATAGTATCCGGCAAGGATGCGATGAAGTCAGACAATCAGACCGATGCATACCGCGGATATGTATACATAACCGGAGGAACGTTCGACATCACTGCGGGAGGAGACGGGATATACGGATACAATCTCGTGAATATCGAGGGAGGATCCTTCAATATCGAAACATATTCAGGCAGCGATGCCGACTCGTACAAAGGCATCAAATCAGACTGTGAGATCGTCATATCCGGAGGCGGATTCGATATTGAAACCGTTGATGACGGAATTCATACCAACGGAAACATCCTCATCACCGGCGGAGAGATCGACATCACCTCTAAGGATGACGCCATCCATGCGGACGGACTGGTGCAGATAGACGACGGAACGATCGTCATCAGTGCAGCCGAAGGCATCGAAGGAACATACGTCCTGATCAACGGAGGCAATGTCGACATCAAAGCTACGGACGACGGGATCAATGCCGCACAGAAGTCGAACGAATATACGCCGACTTTCGAGCTTAACGGCGGATATCTGACCATCTCCATGGGGCAGGGAGATACCGATGGAGTGGATTCCAACGGATATATCTACATCAACGACGGAACGATCGACATCACCGCGCAGTTCCCTTTCGACTATGACAAAGGTGCGGAACACAATGGCGGTACCATCATCGTCAACGGCGTCGAGACCGAAGAGATCACCAATCAGTTCGGAACTGGAGGCATGTTCGGAGACATGCCTTCCGGTTTCGGACCTGACGGAAACGGCGGTTTTCCGGGTGTGATGCCGGGCTTTGGAGACGATGAAACGGAAGATTTCCCGGGCTTCGTGCCGGGATCGGATGAAGACGGAAACGGCGGATTCCCCGGCCAGATGCCGGAAGGCGGACCTCCTTCGGGAGGACGTCCGGAGAGACCGTGAAACAGGCTCAGGCCTGTTTTTGTTTTTCTATAAAAAAGGGGTCAAAGAGTATATAATTGAACTAAAGAGTAAAATATTATGAGCGAGTTAAAAGAGTATAAGTGTCCTAACTGTTCGGGACGTCTGGAATTTGATACCAAATCCCAGAAACTGAAATGTCCTTACTGTGACGGAACATTCGATCCGGACATTTTCGATGACGGCAAGCAGTACGATCTCAACGTCGAGAAATGGGAAGATGCGGATTATCTGGTGTACAGCTGCAAGTCGTGCGGAGGTACGATCATGGCCGACAAAGATACTGCCGCCAGCAAGTGTCCTTACTGCGACAGTCCTGTCGTCATGATAGGAAACGTTTCCGGCGACCTGAAGCCGAAGAGGATCATTCCTTTCAAGTATGACAAGGAACAGGCCAAGGAGGAATACAGAAAGCATCTCAAAGGAAAGGTGCTACTTCCAAAGGCTTTCAGATCCGAGGCTGCCTTCGAGGAGATCAAAGGCATCTATGTACCGTTCTGGCTGTTCGACGGCAAGGCCAATGCGAAGATGTGGTTCGATGCCACGAGGTCGCATACCCACCGCGAGGGGGACTATGAGGTCACCGAGACCAGATACTACAAGCTGTTCAGGTCCGGTTCCATCGAGTTTGCCCATGTTCCGGTAGATGCTTCCGAGAAGATCGACGATGAACTTTCACAGTCCGTCGAGCCTTTCGACAGCAAGGGTCTGAAGGATTTCAACGACAACTACCTGGCAGGCTACTTCGCCGACAGGTATTCCGTTTCCGCCAAGGATTCGGTAGATATAGCCGATGAGAGGATCATGAATTCGACCAGGCACATGTTCGATTCGACGACCTCGCATTATGACACGGCCGTTCCTTCGGCAAGTTCCATCCATCTGATGCACGGCAGACAGGAGTATGTCATGTATCCGATGTGGATGATGAACGTCAGATACAAAGACAAGAGATACGTGTTCGCGATGAACGGACAGACCGGGAAGTTCGTAGGCGACCTGCCTGTCGACACGATGAAATCGCGTTTCATCGCGCTGGGCGTGTTCCTGCTGGCAACGATAGTCGTAGCGCTGCTGCAGCTTCTGGCGATCGGGGTGAAGTAAGATGAAGAGATTATTCAGGATATTGCTGGTAGCGATGCTGATGCTGCTGGCGACAAACAGGATCAATGCTGAAGATGATCACATCATCCTCGATGACAACTATGTTCAGGATCACTACGACGAACTGAACGACGATCTGAAGCACATCGAAGAGGATTACGACATCGGCATCTATTTCGTCCTCGACAAGTCGATAAACGATGTCGATGCGTATGCGAAGAGTTTTCTTGAAACGCATTCCCATGCCACAAGCAACGTGGTCATGGTCGTAAGCGAGGACAACTATGCGATAGCGACCAACGGCTACTATGCGAACGACGTAAATACGTACAAGAAGCAACTCTGGAACAAATACAACGATGCCCCGACATATACCGACGGCATCAGGGACTACTATCAGGCCGTTACGGCCATCGTCAACGCGAATCAGTACAGTTCCGTCGTACCGAAGGTAAGCGGAACTCCGAGCGTATACGACGAAGCCGGACTGCTGACTGGCGAGCAGGCAAAGCAGCTCAAGGAAAAGATCGATCAGATCAGGAAGAAGTACGGCATGGATGTCGTGGTGGTCACCACGAATGATCTCAAAGGCGCAAAGGCCATGGATTATGCCGACGACTTCTATGACTACAACGGCTACAGCAAAGACGGCGTGCTGATGCTTCTGTCGATGGACGACAGGGGATGGCATGTCTCTACAAAGGGCAAAGGCGCGAAGTACTTCACGGACTACGGCATCGATGTCATCGTCGACAAGATGATGAGTAATCTCAAGAAGGGCAATTTCTACGAGGCGTTCACCATTTTTGCCGATCAGGCCGACTACTTCATCGACCAGGGCAGACAGGGCAACATCATCGATACGAACAACCCTGTCAAGAAGGAAAAGACCTTCGGCATCTTCAACGGTGCGATATCCGCCGTGGTAGGCGCTCTGTCTTCACTGTTCACTTCGCTGATCCTCAACGGTCAGATGAAGTCCATCAAGATGGAAAAGTATGCCGGTTCATATGTCGTAGACAGGAGCTTCGTGATAAACGGAAGCGCCGACATGCTGGTGGATACGAAGGTTTCGAGACACTACGATCCGCCTCATCATGAAAGCAGCTCTCATTCGTCTTCGGGCGGAGGTTCGAGCATGCATACGTCTTCAAGCGGTTCAAGCCATGGCGGTCATGGCGGCCACTTCTGATATAAAACTTAAATCAACAAATCAAAGGAGGATTAAATATGGGTTTGGTTAAAGCGGTTGTTGGTTCCGTAGTAGGAACATTATCCGACAGCTGGAAGGATTATTTCGTCTGTGATTCACTGGACAACAATACTCTGATGGTAAGAGGTACCAAGAAGGGATACAGCGGATCTGACGAAGTCATCACGAACGGTTCAGGTATCGTTGTCAACGAAGGTCAGTGCGCACTGGTCACAGAGGAAGGAAACATCCTCGAAGTAGCGGCTGAACCGGGCAACTATACTTTTGATTCATCGATCTCTCCAAGCATCTTCGACGGCGGCATCGCCGGACTGAAGGAAGTCTTCGCGGATGCTCTGGAAAGATTCACTCACGGCGGCGACGTCAGCAAGACGCAGCGCGTCTACTACGTCAACACCAAGGAGATCATGGGCAACATGTACGGCACGGCGACTCCGATCCCGTTCAGAGTAGTCGACAACAACATCGGTCTGGATGTGGACGTAGCGGTACGCTGCAACGGCGAATACACTTTCAGGATCGTCAATCCTCTGACTTTCTACCAGAAGGTCGCAGGAAACAAGGCTGCAAGGTTCGACAAGGAAGAGATCCTTTCGATCATGAAGGCCGAGATGATGGATCAGCTGAATCCTGCATTCGCAAAGATCTCCCAGCTGGGCATCAGATATTCCGAACTGCCTTCTCATACGGCAGAGCTCAAGGAAGTCCTGGCTGCACAGCTCAATCCTAAATGGGTAGAACAGCGCGGTATCGAATTCGTCAATATCGCCATCAACTCCGTGACCATCCCTGAAGAGGATGAGAAGAAGATCAGAGATCTGCAGCTGGCTGCGGTAAACAAGGATGCCAACATGGCGAATGCGACCATCGTGACGGCTACCGCCGATGCGATGAGAGATGCGGCAAACAATCCTGCAGGTGCTGGCGTAGGCTTCATGAATGTCAACATGGCGCAGAATACCGCTTCCGGTCTCATGCAGAACCAGGCGGGCGGCTACTGTCCGTTCTGCGGCAAGCCTCTTCCTGCAGGCGCGAGATTCTGTCCGACCTGCGGCAAGGAACTGCCACAGTAACAAAGCAGCACAAAGACGGGGCGACCCGTCTTTTTTTGTTGCTGCATATTTATTATTTGAGTACTTACTGATATCATAATATCTGTATGACATTCAAGGATATTCTTTCAGTACTGACCGGTCTGGCTATCTTCCTGTATGGCATGGAAGTCATGGGAAACGGCTTCAAGCACATGGCCGGCGGCAAGCTCCAGGACGTGCTGGAGAAACTGACGAAGAAGCCTGTAATAGCCATGCTGGCGGGAATGCTGGTAACGGCTCTGGTACAGTCTTCCGGTGCTACGACAAGCATGCTTGTCAGTTTCGTCAATGCCGGAATCATGAAGGTCTCCCAGACCGTATATGTCATTCTGGGAAGCAACATCGGTACGACCATAACCGGACATCTGATGGCCATGGATGTGGGGCTTGTCGCTCCTTTCCTGGCGTTCATCGGTGTCTGTCTGATAATGTTCATAAAGAACGACAGGCTCAATGCGATCGGCGAGATCATGATGGGTCTCGGTTTCGTGTTCATCGGCATGGAATCGATGTCCGGAGGTCTTAAATCTCTGGGCGATTCGCCGTTCTTCCTGAATGTTCTTTCGAACATGCAGAATCCTATCTTCGGTATCCTGGTAGGCTTTGCGCTCACGACGCTTGTGCAGTCTTCCAGCGCCTCGCTGGGCATCATCCAGTCGCTGGCCAAGAGCAATCTTGTTGGCATAAAGGATGTCATGTTCTTCAACCTTGGACAGAACATCGGCTCATGCACGACCGCCATGCTGGCATCGCTGAGTTTCAACAGAGACGCCAAGAGGGTGTCGATCATCAACTTCACTTTCAACATCATCAATGCGGTGCTGTTCACGATACTGTATTCGTTCCTGCCGTTCGACAGATGGTATCAGATGATAGCTCCGGGCAGCGTGGTGAAACAGATAGCCATGATGCATACGTTCACCAACGTCGTGACGTCGCTGGTATGTTTCCCGTTTGCCAGAGCTCTTGCCAAGATCGCCTACCTGATCATCCCTGATCAGGGAAGCGAAAAGAAGCTGCAGCCGGAGATCACCCAGCCGACCAATATCGAAAACAACTCCGTCTTCAACATCTACGGAATCAACATCGAGATCAGCAACATGTTCGACATCGTAGAAACGAATATCCAGAGGAGTCTCATCGCTCTTCTCGAACATTATTCCGTACTTGATGAGGTAAACAAGAACGAAAACACCGTCAATGTCATCCACAAGGGCATCTCGAGAAACCTTATGTTGCTGATGGCATCGAACATCAATATGCAGGAATCAAGACAGGCGGCTTCTCTTTTCTCGATCAACGTCGATCTGGAAAGGATGTCCGACCATGCCGTCAATCTTGCCGAGGCGGGAAACGATCTCGTCAATTCAGATCAGTCTTTCTCTACCGGTACGTATGACGATCTCAAGCAGCTGGCGGAGACCGTCATCCACAGTCTCGAGGCTCTGAACATGATCATCGCCGAAGGCGACACAAGCCATATGGAACTCATCCAGAAGAACGAGGAACTGATCGACCAGATGTGCTACGAGAACCGCAACATCGAGATCCAGAGGATTAAGGACGACAAGACCGATACCGAATCAGGCATCATCTATTCGGAGATCCTCATAGACATCGAAAGGATCGGCGATCATATCCTGAACGTTGCCGAGAGCATCTGCGAGAACTATCAGGTGCAGAACAGCTGACATGGATCTGAACGGTTTCGACGGAAAGATCGTAAGCATCACCATGAAAGACGGTGTCGTCTTTGAAGGTGAATGCCTGCATAATTCCGATGAATACTGCGAGCACGAATTTGGAAGAAATGAATCATCTTTGCAGATAGATGATTTTTTATTTTTCGAGAGCGACATAGAGAGAGTCGATGTCATAGAAGAGAAAGAGATATACATATGGGATGACAGGCCCGAGCATCTCATGAAACTGGACAGGAAACCTTTCACGATGATCGAGGAAGGAACTAAGACCATCGAACTGCGTCTGTACGATGAGAAAAGGCAGAAGATCAATGTCGGAGACATCATCAGGTTCGAAAACGATCAGATGGAAGAGACGCTTCGCGTAACTGTTGAAGATCTGTACGTATTCGATGATTTCCGACATCTGTTTGAAGTACTGCCTCTTCTTGATTGCGGATATACCGAAGAGAATATTGAAAATGCCGATCCGAAGGATATGAATGAATACTATCCTCCTGAAAGACAAGCCATGTATAAAGTCGTCGGCATAAAGGTTAAGCTGTATTAGACTGTTCCATAAG
>JAGACP010000147.1 GCA_017614055.1 Erysipelotrichaceae bacterium
GTCCACGATCGGACCGTAGTCCGCATCGATGTCGCTCGTGATGATGCCGACCATTATCTCGTCCGTCATCTTCCCGTGCTTGATGAGTATATGTCTCACCGATGAAGAAAAAGGATAAGTGAAAAGTACTTTCTTAAGGTCTGCGATTATCTCGTTGGCTTTCCTTGATTCTATCAGACAGTCGTCGAATTCCATTATGTCGTTTGAATATCTGCGGTAGAAGCCCATTTTCCCGTCTCTGCAGGGGATCTGGACCTTGTTGCGGTAGTAATAAGGATCATCGTCGCAGACGACGTCAGCGACCTTGTACGGCTTCAGGACGTTCACAAGGATCTTTTTCTTCAGTTCAAGCTGATAGCCGTAGTCTATGTGTCTCAGATCGCAGCCTCCGCACTTGTATGCGATCGGACAGTCCGGTTTTCTGCGGAATTTTGAAGGCTCCAGGAGTTCCTCTATTATTCCGTAAGAATAATTCTTCTTCTCCTTGGTTATCCTGATCCTTGCCGTCTCACCCGGTATCATTTCCTTGACGAAAACGACCAGTTCATCCGCTCTGGCTATCCCCAGACCATCGATGGTCATGTCCGTGCATTTTCCGGTGACGATGTCGTTCTTCATAAAATAAAAAACTTCATGTTTTCATGAAGTTTCAATCTCCTGCTTCTTCCTCTCCCTCTTTGGTCTCTTCGACAGGTTCCGGGGTCAGCCCCTCAAGCTCCGCCGCCAGGGCAGGATCCTTAGGATGAGCCATGTCGTCGATGCCGTACTGATCCTCCGTGGAGTTCTTGTGAAGCAGCTTGTACTGACGCGAATTCGTCGCGCCTATAGGGCTTGCTTCAGGAGAGGTATAGACGTTTATCTGCAGATCGTACATCTTCCTTGAATCCGTAGCGGTGAAATAAGTGTTTACCGGCAGTTTCGAATTGACCTTGTTGTAAGCGTCGGTAAGGATCGAATCCACCTGCTCCTCCGTAAGGCTGTCGCTGGTGTCGATGAAGATCTTCAGCTGTCCTTCCGAAAGCACCACTTCGACGCTCTCGACGGAAGAGATGGATTTCAGTGTATCCTCGAGAGACGATACGTCGCTGTTGGTGATCTTCGGATCAAGATCGTTGTCGAAACGCGATCCTTCTCTCGGACTGTGTGTCTGCAGGGCTGCTATGCCCAGTATCGCAAGAAAGATGATCACGGGTATCGCTATGATAAGCAGACCGATGATCAGCACGAGTGCCGACTTGGAAAGTCTCTTTCTTTTCTTTGGCTGTTTAATTTCGTTGATCTCGCTCATATGAATCTCCAACAATCATTTTAACACAATCTAAAGCAGCTTTCCAAACGCTTCTTCGTCCAGGACGGTGACGCCGAGCTCGTTGGCTTTCGTCAGTTTGGAACCCGCATCTTTTCCGCAGATGACATAGTCGGTCTTCTTCGAAACCGATCCGGCCACATGGGCCCCCAGATTCTCAAGCAGCTGCGTTATCTCGTTGCGCGAGTAGTTGTCCAGCGTTCCGGTAACTACCACGGTCTTGTCTTTGAAGACGGAGTCTGAAGAGATGCTGTTGTCGATGTATTCCATGTTAACGTTGAACAGCTTCAGCTGGTTTATCATCTCGATGTTGTCCTGTTCGCCGAAAAACTCCCTGATGTATTCAGCCGTCACAGGTCCGATGTCCCTGATGGCGCTCAATGATTCGACGGAAGCGTTCATGAATTCATCCATCGTCCTGTAATGGGCGGCAAGGACTTTCGCAGCCTTCTCGCCCACCTGTCTTATTCCCAGACCGTAGATGAGTCTTTCGAGCGAATTGGCTTTCGAATTCTCTATAGCCTCGACGAGATTGTTGAAGGATTTCTCGCCGAACTTCTCGATGTTCATGATCTCGTCCCTGTGGTTGAACAGCTTGTATATGTCTTCGAAACTGTTGAGCAGTCCCGCATCGACGAAGGCTTCTACTTTCTTCTCGCCCAGTCCGTCGATGTTCATGGCGTTCCTCTCCGCGAAGTGCGATATCGAATAGACCAGTCTGGCCTTGCATTCGACATTGACGCAGTAGTGGGCAGCCTCATCTTCGAAGCGGTAGAGCTTGCCTCCGCATACCGGACATCTGTCAGGGAAGACGAATTCCGCCAGATCCCCTGTCCTTCTTTCTTTGACGGATCTGACGACCTCGGGGATGATGTCGCCGGCTTTCCTGACGACCACATCGTCGCCGATGCGTATGTCTTTGTCTCTGATGTTGTCTTCGTTGTGCAGCGTCGCATAGCCAACCGTCGTTCCCGCAATCCTTACCGGAGTCAGCTTGGCGTTAGGCGTGCATTTGCCGGTCCTGCCGACCGTGATGAAGATGTCTTCCACTTTCGTGATCACTTCCTCTGCCGGGAACTTGTAGGCGATGGCCCACTTCGGGATCCTTGAAGTGAATCCCAGAGCGTTCTGCAGTCTGTATGAATTGACCTTGATGACCATGCCGTCGATCTCGTAAGGAAGATCGTGCCTGATCCTGGCGGCCTCTTCGATGTATGATATGACTTCCTCGATGTTCGAAAACAGTTTCGTATTCTCGTTGACGATGAAACCCAGATGCCTTGCGTATTCAAGAGAACCATAGTGCGTGTCGGAATTCACGTCGTCGGGAACGTGATACCAGAAGGCATCGAGGCCTCTCGAGGCGCAGATCCTGGAATCGAGCTGTCTGATGGAACCCGCAGCGGCGTTCCTCGGATTGGCGAACTCCTCTTCCCCGTTGGCCACTCTTTCCCTGTTGACCCTGTTGAAGGAAGTCTTGGGCATGTATACCTCGCCTCTGATCTCATAGCGGTCCTTGTACGGGATGGCCATCGGTATGGTCTGGATGGTCCTGACGTTGCTGGTGACGTCCTCGCCGGTCACTCCGTCGCCTCTGGTAAC
>JAGACP010000148.1 GCA_017614055.1 Erysipelotrichaceae bacterium
GGAAAGCTTAAGCCTTTCGTCAGCTCTTTCGATCAGCTTCTGTCCCAGCCCGAGAGATCCCCCTATGACGAAGCAGATCTTAGGATGAGATATGAACAGCCTGTCGATCTTTTCCGCAAATTTCAAAGAATCGCACGACTTTCCGTGCAGATCCAGAAGTATCACATATTCATCGTCAGCTATCCTGTCGAGTACTCTTGAAGCCTCGATGTCCAGGACGCGCTTCTCGTCATCTTTTATCGGTTCGTCCCTGACTTCGACTACTTCTATCCTGTGATAACGGTTTATCTTCTTCTCATAATCCTCAAGCAGTGCGCTGAGGTTCTTGTCTTTGACCTTGCCTACGCAGACCAGTCTAATCATTGTTCATTCCCAGCAGAAGAGTCTGGCCGCTACGGATTACCTCGAATACGACATCATCATTTTCCATGTATGCGACATTGAGCATGTCGTCGAGACCGTTTATTGATACGTCATTTATCTTCGTTATGACGTCTCCCGTCCTCACGCCAGCCATAAGAGCCGGAGAGTTTTCCTTGACCCTCTGCACATAAAGACCGGAGATGACCTCGATGTCGAGATTGAGATTGCTCTTCTCGTAGTTCATCATGTCCTTTATATATGTACCCTTGACGCCGAAGATGTTCTTGCTGACATCCTGGCCGGAAATGATCCTGTCGGCAACGATTCTGGCTTCATTGGCGGTAAGCGCGAAGTTCAGTTCCCCGTCGAGATCCATGGTGTTCATTCCTACCACCTCGCCGTTCATGTTCAGGACAGGGCTTCCGGAATAACCCTTCGGTAGATTGGAAGACAGCTGGACTACATCCAGATAATAGTTGTATCTTTCACCGTTGTGGGCGATCGTGTTGTCGATGGTGACGATACCCTTAGAGACCATTCCCAGTTCTGCGCTGAGGGCGTAATCCATGGAACCCGGAGTTCCTATGCTTATCACGAATTCCCCTTGAGAAAGCAAAGTGGAATCTCCCATCTTCAGTGTCTTTACTTCATACGGACTTTCGACTTTCAGTACGGCAAGATCGCTCCTGAAATCATATCCCGCTGCCGTCGCATTGACGGTGTAGGTCGAAGCGAATGTGACGCTGATGCTGTTTGCGCCGGCAATTCCATGGTATGCGGTGAGGATATAGACAGTATCGCCATCCTGACGGTACGCGAAACCGCTGAGGATGGTGCCGTCCGCATTTATCGTGACTGTTCCGGAGACGTCCTCGTCGACCACTTTCGTAAAATCGGTCGAAAAGCCGGAGACGTTGTATTTGTTTATATTGGTCGAAGGATTGTCGCTGCTGTTTTTCGGCAGCGAAAAAGACAGCACGGCAAGCCATATGACTATCAAAGATATCAATAAATATATAAGACGGTTGTTTTTCATAACATTATTCTATCAATCCAGCAAATTGCATGGCAAATAGTAGCACGGGTTGACTCTGACGCCATTCACTTCGAAAGCAAGATGCAGGTGAACACCCGTCGAACGGCCCGTGGAACCCATCTGTCCGATGGTCTGTCCTCTGGAGACGTTCTCTCCCGCGGAGACGTACGCAGGAACGTTCAGGTGCATGTACATGGTCTTGACGCCGTTCTGATGGTCGATGATGACGAAATAGCCCATGTCGGACTTGTATCCAGTGCTCTCGACGACACCGCTATCCACCGCATAGATCGGCGCATATCTTTCATAGCGGTTGGTCAGGTCTGTTCCCGTATGGCCGACATAGCAGCCCCAGTGGCAGTTGATGTACGGGTTGTCGACCGGCCAGATGTAGTTTCCTGTACCTATCATGATGACCTGCTTCGTGCCTACGGCGATGACGCCGCGCTTAGGCTGCTTGATGACCGTTTCCGAAAGCATCTGGCCTGATTCCAGGACACCGTTTATCCACTTCTCTTCATAGAGAACGTTCTTTATCCCCGATTCCTCCTGAATCCTTACTTCATACTTGCCCTGTTCCAGGGAAGGATCCTCGACGTATTCCGGAGTCTCGGGAGCGATGAACTGCTGGGAAAGCCTTTCCTTGGTGACTTCCATGGTTATCGGAGAAGTGTAGTATGTGACGTTGAGTTCCATGCCCGGAACGATGACCTGGCTCTCCGAAGAAAGCACGCTCGGGTTCAGCATGACCAGCTGCTTGGGCGACATGTCCGAGAAATAATAACCTACGCCTGAAAGCGTATCGCCTTCTCTGACGGTGTAGTATTCTCTTTCGGTATTGTGACCGTAGCACAGGAAATCGTATATCTCCTCCTTGGTGGACATGATCTGCGTAGGAGACACGATGGCTTCGTTGGTATTGATGGTCTCGTGCAGGAACGCGTTTTTCTCGACGCTTCCAAGCTCTGTCGGCGACGGTATCGTCTCCGAACGTCTCAGCTTCTGCAGCGTCTCCTCGCTGACGAAGTTGTAGAAGAAAGTCTCCAGCGCATCCGCAAAGACGTCATAGTCCTTGACATAGATGATCTCATATACGCCTTCCGCCGTAGAGAACTCGACGGCCGTCGTCTTTATTCCCAGAAGACCGTTGGCGTCGAGATACTCCACGATCTGGTCATCCACATCGGCGAATACCGCATAGGACTTCTCCTCGACGATATATACGTCATCTCCCAGACCCAGTTCGGTATCAGGAAACTCTCCTTCGTAATCCTTGTATCTGGCCTTGATGAGACTGTTTACATAATCAAGGTCACTGATGACGCCGATCAGCCTTCCCTTGGAATAGATCTTGCTGTAGGAATTCTCTTCCTGGCTGTACGAAACGATCTCCTGGGCTACCAGGGACTTTTCATTTACGATATTGGCATCTATGCGCTGATCCGTATTCAGAAAATACGGAACGAATACGATCACCAGAGCCAGTATCAGGGAAAGGATGATGGCTATCGCTTTCTTCAATTACAGCTCCTCGACACTGTTCTTTATGCCGTAGAAGGCATAGATCTCTTTCTCGAACGCGAGTTTGATCTTGCCGGTAGGACCGTTACGGTGCTTCGATATCAGCAGTTCGACGTCCTCCCTTTCGTCATTCTCGTTCTCTTCGCGGTTATAGTACGCGTCGCGGTACAGGAAAAGCACGAGGTCGGCATCCTGCTCCAGGGCTCCCGATTCTCTCAGGTCCGAAAGCATCGGACGCTTGTCCGGACGCGATTCGACGTTTCTTGAAAGCTGCGACACGGCGATGACGGGGACATTCAGTTCCCTGGCCAGAGCCTTAAGCCTTCTTGATATCTCCGAAACTTCCTGCTGTCTTGTCTCGACCTTGCTGGAAGTCTGCATCAGCTGTATGTAGTCGACGATGATCAGATACAATCCCTTGTCCTGGGCCAGTTTCCTCGCCTTCGCGAACATGTCCGAGACCTTTATTCCCGGAGTATCGTCGATATAGAAATTCTGCTTCTTAAGGATCTGGGAAGCCTCGTTTATCCTTGACCACTCTTCGTCATTCAGACGTCCCGAACGCAGCTTCTGGTATTCCACCTTCGACTTGCACGAAAGTATCCTCATCGCCACCTGCTCGACCGGCATCTCCACCGAGAAGATCGCCACCGCACCCTGGTTGACGGCTGCGGAGTTCAGCGCCACATTCAGCGCGAAAGTGGTCTTTCCCATGGAAGGTCTTGCGGCCACGATGATCAGGTCGCCCTTCTGGAAACCCGTGGTCATCCTGTCCAGATCGGCATACAGTGTCCTTACGCCGGTTATCTCCGAACCTGATTCTTGCACGGCTTCAATGTGCTTCACGGCATCCTCGAAAGCCTTCTCTCCGGAAACGAATTCCGAAGATACGTTGGACCTGGTGACGTCCGTGACCTTCTTTTCGACTTCCTCCAGGACCTGGTTTATGTCCTTGCTGGTATCGTAGCCCTCGCTGGAGATCTCCTCTCCGACTCTGATGAGCTTGCGCGCCAGCGACTTGTTCTTGATGATGGAGATATACTCCTTGGTGTTGACGTTGGAAATGGTCGACTGCGTCAGATGCATCAGATACTCCAGTCCGCCTATCTTGTCGAAAACGCCGAAGTCTTTAAGCTTTGTAGAAACCGATACGGTATCCACCTTCTCGCCGTTCTCGTACATCGAACGCATGACGCCGTAGATCGTCTGATGCTTCTCATAGTAGAAATCATCGGTGTAGATCTCCGCATCGACGCACTGTCTCATGACATCGGAATACAAAAGAATGTTGCCCAGCAGGGCCTCCTCAGCCTCTAAA
>JAGACP010000149.1 GCA_017614055.1 Erysipelotrichaceae bacterium
AGTTCAATGGCTTTTTTGAATAACGGAGCGAAATTGCTCAGCGGTACGAAGCCTTCCGCACCCGCCAGGTCGATGCAGACGACGCCTTTATCCAGATATTCATGCGTGATCATGGCCGTCTCCATATTGGCATCCCAGTTGAGGGTCTCCGGACCGAAGGACATCATGCAGCAGATGATCCCGATCCCGATCTCCGGACGGCTTTCCAGACCCTGTCTCCTTCCTTCCAGTACCGCTTCGATCGCTTCTCTCTGGCTCATGCCCTTGCGGGTATGAAGCTGCGGAGCGAAACGTATCTCTGCATATACCAGGCCCTGATCGGCGATGTCTTCGATGAGCTCTCTGGTCAGCCTGATCAGGGAATCGCGGTCCTGCATCAGTTCCGTCGTGACGTCGAACATCTTCAGGAATTCATTGACGCTTCCCGAATACGAACATTTCTTCATCCATTCTTCAAATCCTTCTTCCGTATCGGCAGGCATCTTGAAGCCCTGCTGCACGGAGAGTTCCCAGATGGTATGGGTACGGAAAGATCCGTCGAGATGCAGATGCAGATCGATTTTTGGGAATGAATATTTCATTGTTTATACCTTCCTTATGTCTTCATTATAGATGAAGAAGCGATATGTTAGAATAGTGATGAAGCATTTTAAACAGGAAACTGTCAGGAGGAGAATCATGAAAACAGTATGGGATAAGTGCCAGAAGGCCGATATGGAGAAAGTCATGGCTTTTGCGGAAGACTACAAGCGTTTTCTGGACAGCGCCAAGACGGAAAGAGAAGCTGTAAAGGAGACGATCAGACTGGCCAAGAAGGCCGGATTCAAGGAGTTTGCAGGCAAGAAGATCAAGGCCGGTGACAAACTCTATTTCAACAACAGAGGCAAATCGCTGGCTCTGTTCGTGATCGGGAAGAAGCCGATGGAACAGGGCATGAACATCCTTGGTGCCCATATCGATTCACCGCGCATCGACCTCAAGCAGATACCTCTATATGAAGACAACGGACTGGTCCTCTTCGATACGCACTACTACGGCGGCATCAAGAAATATCAGTGGGTTGCTATCCCTCTGGCCTTGCACGGCGTGGTATGCAAGAAGGACGGCAAGGTCATCGAAGTAAGCATCGGTGAGAAGGAAAACGAACCGATCCTGGAGATCTCCGATCTGCTGATCCACCTGTCAAGAGACCAGATGGCCAAGACGGGAGCCAAGGTCGTCGAAGGCGAAGACCTCAATGCGCTGGCAGGTTCCATTCCGGCCAAGACCAAGAAGGAAGAGCAGGAACTGGTCAAGAAGAATATCCTGGATATCCTCAAGAAGGAATACGGCATCGAAGAGGACGATTTCATCTCCGCCGAACTGGAACTGGTACCGGCAGGCAAGGCCAGAGACCTCGGACTCGACCGCAGCATGGTCATGGGCTACGGTCACGATGACCGGATCTGTGCTTACACCTCACTGGCAGCCCTGATGGAATCGGAAAAGCCGGAAAGGACATCCGTATGCATCCTGACCGACAAGGAAGAGATCGGCTCCATGGGCTCTTCAGGTGCGCAGTCTGCCTTCTTCGAGAACTGCGTAGCCGAACTGCTAAATCTGCAGGAAGGCAATTACAGCGATCTCAAACTTAGACATGCGCTGGAAAATTCATTCATGCTTTCAAGCGACGTATCGGCCGCATTCGATCCGAACTATCCGGGCGTAAACGAAGCCAAGAATGCCGCCTACTTCGGCAAGGGCATCTCCTTCAACAAATTCACGGGTTCCGGAGGCAAGGGCGGATCGAGCGATGCTCCGGCGGAATTCGTAGCCAAGATCAGAAACATCATGGATACCAACAAGGTCATGTTCCAGTTCTCCGAACTGGGAAGAGTCGATCAGGGCGGAGGAGGTACCATCGCCTATATCCTGGCCAATAAGAACATGGATGTTTTGGATGCGGGCATTGCCGTTCAGAATATGCATGCGCCTTATGAGACAGCCTCCAAGGGCGATATCTATGAAGCCTACAGGGCCTACAAGGCCTTCCTGAAAGACGCCTGATGATCGTAGACTACGAAGGATCGATACTGAAATATGTATCAGCTATCAGGGGCTATTACGGTCTTGACTCGTCCTATGGTCCCGATCTCAAACTGAAGGCTCTGCTCGAAGAGAAAAGACCGGAAAAGATCTTTCTGATCCTGATCGATGCCATGGGTTCGAATCTGATCAGCAGGAAGCTGCCTGAAGACAGCTTCCTGAGAAGAAACATGACCTGGACGACAACGACGGTCTTTCCGACCACGACGACAGCCGCGACTGTCAGCATTCAGAACGGAAAGTCTCCGTCCGAGAACGGCTGGCTGGGCTGGTCCCAGTATCTTAAGGAAGCCAACGACATCATCGTTCCTTTCCTTTCGAAAGCCTACTACGGCGGCAAGCCGTATGAACCGGGAATCTTCAGCAAGTATGTACCGGTGACGAATACCGTCACGGAACTGAAAGAAAAAGGCATCAGCGCCAGGATCCTGAATCCGTCGTTCGACCCTGACGGATGCGAAAG
>JAGACP010000150.1 GCA_017614055.1 Erysipelotrichaceae bacterium
CGCGAAGGCGCAGAAATTGTAAAGCAGGAACGCTTCGTATCTTTCAGAGAATGAACGGTATAAAGAGAACGCACAAAGAAAATCTATGCCCAAGTGGCATAGAGAAAGAAGCAGTGTCATCGGATATTTATCGTTTCTTTTATGAACCATAGGTTCAGGCTTTCTTCATGACGATCTTCCATTCAGGACCTACGCCTATGCCGTAGACCTTGGAGAAGGATCCCTGGTTGATCGCGACTGCCATGTGGTATGCGGAGTTCATGTATATCAGCGGTTCGCTGATCGCGACATCCGCGAAGGATTTCCCGTAGTTGACGGTATTCGAATAAACGAGCACGTCATTGTGGTAGATCTCCACATGGATGTCTTCCCCGAATTCAAAACCGCAGGCCTTGAAATCCTCGTAAGGAATGGAAGTCCACAACGATCCAAACCTGACATCCAGGATGTCTATCTGTCCCTTGATTCCTCCGTCCACCTTGTGACAGCCATAGAGTTCAAGCTCCACTATCTGATCGGTCGAGATCTCAGGTCCCACTTCTTCAAAGGATATGGTTTCGGAAGCAAGTCTTGCGCCCGTATAGGCATAGACGTCTCTTCCGTGGAAAGTGTAGGACAGTTCGGAATTCTTGAGTCTGTTGTTTCTTTCCTCGATCTCCCTCACTTCCTCGATGCCGACGAATCTGGCGATGTGAGTCAGCGTGCCGTTGTCGGGAGTCACGATGTACTGATTCGTCCTGGTCTTTGCGACGACGGACTTCCTGTCGCTTCCCACACCCGGATCCACGACGGATACGAATGTAGTCTCCTCAGGCCAGTAGTTTATCGCCTGATACAGCCTGTAGGACGCGTCAAAGATGTTGTACTGAGGGATGTTGTGTGTCAGATGCCTGATGTTCAGACCGATGTCGACGCTGTAAGCGACGCCTTCCATGGCGCTTATCGCACCGTCATCAAGTCCGAAATCCGTCTGAAAGACCAGTAGTTTATTCATATCGATACCTTCTTGTATTCTGTTGCGTTACTGAAACAATTATACAATACTGTCCCGATATGAAAAAAGATACCGACGGATCAGTATCTTATCATTTCATTCAGATCATATGCCGGACCGACTTCCTCATAGGTTATGACACCCGAGGCAAGCCGTGCTCCGCAGTAGGAGAACACGTCCCTGCCGTGGAAGATGTCCGATTTGTTCGACCATTCATTTCCCTTGTAGCGGTTGACGTTCTGGTCTATCTCCCTTATCTCTTCGATCTTCAGTTCCCTGTCTATGAGATCGAAGATGCCGTTATCGGGACTTACGACATAGGAACCTCTGCTCAGTCTGGCTACGGAAGCTTTCCTGTCCGTTCCTACGCCGGGATCCACCACCGATACGAATACCGTGCCTTCAGGCCAGAAAGGAATGACCTCGACGAGATTCTCGGCCGCTCTCTTGATATCGAACTTCGGAACGGTGTTGCTTATCTGGTAGATGTGAAGATCTCTGTCTACCATCTTGCAGACACCGATCATCGCACCGGATATTCCGCCGAAATCCGTCTGCATCAATACGTATGCCATGTTCACTCCTTCACTATCTCGACCGCAAGGCCGTCGAGATTCTTTATGCCGTATCTGTTCACGAAACTGTCCCGGTTTATGCCTATGCCGACCACTCCATCGGAACTGTTGTAGAGGACTTCCTCTCCCACTTCAACGTATCCGAAGGAAGGCTGATAGGCCATGCCTGAATCGTATAATGCTTCTTCATTTGAAGTCAGTTTCACCCTGAGGATGTCTCCGGACTTCACGTTCAGTTTTTCCAGTTCACTGATCGGGATGTTGGTCTCGAGGTTTCCGAAAGTCTTCATCATTCCCGTGACATATCCTTTCAGATGATTGCCTGATACTTCATATTCAGGCTCTTCGAATCTGACTATCTCGCTTACGGGATATTCTTCTCCGACGCCTTCGAAATCGATTATCCCCGCCGCCAGCTTGGCTCCGCAGTAGGCGAACAGATCCCTTCCGTGGAAGATTGAGACGTTCTCCGTACCCTTGAGCCTGTTCCTGGTCTCGTCGATGACCCTGATGGCTTCGACGCCCGGATCATCCAGCAGATAAGTCAGACTGCCGTTGTCGGGAGTCACGACATAGGAACCGTTCTTCAGCTTCGCCACGGAAGCCCTTCTGGCCGTGCCTACGCCGGGATCCACCACCGATACGAATACCGTGCCCTCAGGCCAGTATGAGACGTGGTGATAAAGATAGCGCGAAGCCTCTTTCACATTGAACTTCTCGACCTGATGGTTCACTTCATATATGTCAAGTTCGGGATCGACCTTCCTGCAGGTGCCTCTCATGGCACTGCCTCCGCCGATTCCGAAATCCGTCTGCATCACGATGATGCTTTTCATATGTCACCTCCTGCAGGCATTATCCTCACCTTGTACGGCGACAGATCATATGCTTCCAGCAGTTCCGGCAGACACTGTTCGCAGAAACTGCCCTGGTTTATCGATATCTCGACATAGTCGTTGCTGCACTCGTTGAGTATCGGTTTTCCTTTCTCCACATAACCGAACGACTTGTGGAACAGCATCGTCTCGTCATAGAGGACCTTGTCATCTTTCGTGATGATGACTCTTGCCATGTCGCCGACATTGATGCCGATCTGTTTGATCATCTCGTTCGGGATGGATATTCCCACATTGCCGAAATGGTCGCTGGCATTGGTGACTTCACCGGTCGCAACCCCGTCCACGATCTTCGCTTCAGGAAGCGGGAACGTAACTATCTCTTCGACGGGATATTCCTTTCCCACCTGTTCGTAGGTTATTATCCCCGAGGCAAGTCTGGCTGCCGTATAGGCATAGACATCCCTGCCGTGGAAGGTGTGGTGATCATCGGAACCCGGAAGTCTGTTGACTGTCTCGTCTATCTCCCTCACGGCGACTATCCTGTCTTTGAGAAGAGTCAGTGATCCGTTGTCGGGAGTGACTATGAAGCTTCCGTTGTCCGTCAGTGCGACGCAGCTTCTTCTGTCCGTGCCGACACCCGGATCGACGACCGTCACGAAGATGGTTCCGTCGCGCCAGTAAGGGAAAGTCGAAGCCAGATAGGCCGATGCCTGTCTGATGTCGAATTCCCTCACCTCATGGCAGAGGTCATATATCTTGATCTCGGGATCTATCTTGTCTATGACCGCATTCATGGAGATCGGAAGACCCGTACTGAGTCCGAAATCCGTCTGCATAACTATGCACGGCTTCATGTCAGTCACCTATCCTTTCGATGAGGACTTTATATTCGGTTATGTCCTTGCTGTCAAGGATCTCGGGCAGGCAGGTCTCGATGAAACTGCGCTGGTTGAGTCCGATGTCCATGTATCCGGATGAACCGTTGAACACGACAGGTTCACCTACGGGAACATATCCGAACGAAGGCTGATAGGTCATCTTCTCGTCATAGACGATCTTTCCGTCTTTCGTGAACGTGACGTGCAGTCTGTCGTCCTTCTTTATTCCGGTCTTCTCGAAATCTTCCGTCTTGATCGTGAAAGTTATGTTTCCGAAAGTCTTCAGCAGCATGCCTACGGCACCTTCCGCCCTTCCTTCAGATATCTTCGCTTCAGGTATCCTGAATATCATGATGTTTTCAGGATCTGTTTCCGTTCCAAGCTCTGACAGTCCTTTTCCGTTTATCAGAAGACCGCATGCCTTCGCCATGCCGTAGTCATCGGAATACTCATCGTTCAGAAGAGATGCTTCTTTCATGCCGATGCTGTCATGGCACATCGTCACCGTGCCGTTGTCTCTGGTTACGATGATGCTGTTGTTGTTGAGAACGACTGCTATCGTCCTTCCCTGTCCCACCAGCGAAAGAAAGACGGAACCTTCAGGCCAGAAAGGAACCGTAGTGAAAAGATACGCTCCGGTCATGGCCGCGTTGTCTTTCTCAAAATACTGGTTCGCATCTACGACATCGCTGTTCTGTGAGACGGTATTGATGATACCCGCCAGCTTGGCGAACTCCACCGATCCTCTCTCGCAGTCGTTGTGTATTATCACCGATGGTTTCATCATCCGGCCTTCCTTACGGTCATCTTCCAGTCCGTACCGAACCCAAGACCAAATTCAACGGTCGCATTTCCTCTGTTTATTCCC
>JAGACP010000151.1 GCA_017614055.1 Erysipelotrichaceae bacterium
ATTGCGCCTAAGGCGATCGTGCTGCAGTGCGGCGAACTGTTCACCGACGATGCCTACGATGTCCATTCCGTCAGCTTCAACAACGTACTGCTTCTGCAGGCCAAGTACGACGAATTCTCATACTTCAGGGACTATCAGAGAGTCGTCAACGACGATCTGCTCAAGTCCGACCTAAGGACATCTTTCCTGAACACGACCGCGGACAAGGCGCAGTGGAACACCACATACGGTAATTTTTCCGACGGCAGCGCAAGGAGGATGGAACTTCTCTATACCAACCACCGTCTGACTACTCATAATCTGGAAGGACTGGCGGTCGCACTAGACTGGTTCGACAAGGCCATCGATCTTCCGATCAAGCTCGACAGCCGTGACATCATCGCCAAGACCAAGGAATACCTTGTGCTGGCAGCCATGCTGCTGGTGCTGGCAAGCCTGTTCCCTTTACTCAATATCCTTGTGAGTCTTCCTTTGTTCAATAAAGTGAAGCAGGAACTTCCTGACAAGTATTCGATGGTCAAGACCGGAGGATGGATCAAGGGAGCTCTTATAACGATACTGCTGTCCGGAGCAACCTTCCCGTTCATGACGCAGCTTGGTCATGCATTGCTTCCTCTTCCTGAGAACATCTTCAGGATGACGATAGGCGACGGCTTCCTGGGCTGGTATCTGCTTCTTATCATCATCATGATAATCACCTCTTTGATCACCAGGGCGAAGAACAGGAAGAAAGGCATAAGCAATGAGAAGTTCAATGCCGGCACTTTCCTGCTTTCGCTGGTCATCGCGGCGATCATGATGGGCTACATGTACGTGATAAATCTCGCATATTACAGGCTGTTCGATCTGGACCTCAGGTTTATCTGGCCTTTCTTCAGACCGTTCACGTTCGAGAGATTCATCCAGTTCCTGGTATACATTCCGTTCTTCATCCTGTTCTATTATCTGAACAACACCAAGATCATGAGAGATCTCAGAACGAAAGCAACCTACCAGGAAGGATTCATCGGTTTCATCAGGAACTGGTTCAGAAGCTTCCTGCTGATGGCCGGAGGAGTCATCATCATCGTTCTTATCGAGTATATCCCGTTCTTTGCGGAGATCGGACCAGGCGCGGACGTACTGTTCGGTTCGACATTCGGAGGACCGTTCATGTCCATCCTGATCCTGTTCGTTCCGCAGGTCATGTTCTTCTCGCTGCTGTGCACCTATGCCTACAGAGTGACAGGAAGGGCCTACACGGGCGCCATCCTGGCCGCGATGCTGGCGTGCTGGATAGTGACGGGCGGATCGGCGATACTGTAATAATGGAGGCAACGACAAATGAGTGATTATTTCGGAAAAGACACATTCAAGCTGGGCTTCGGTCTGATGAGACTGCCGAAGCTGGAAGACGGTTCCATCGATGTCGAACAGACAAAGGAGATGGTCGACAGATTCATCGAAGCGGGAGGAACATATTTCGACACCGCCTATGTCTATGACAACGGCGAATCGGAGACAGTCGCAGGAAAAGCCCTGATACAGCGTTATCCGCGCGACAGCTTCACCCTGGCCACGAAGATGAACGCCTGGATGGGAAGGCCTTCCATGGAAGAGACGAAGAAACAGTTCGAGACTTCTCTGGAAAGGACGGGTGCGGGATATTTCGACTACTATCTCCTGCATGCCCTTCAGGACAACAACTATCAGATATACAAGGACTATGATCTGTTCAACTATGTCAGGAGTCTGAAGGAAGAAGGAAAGGTAAAACACTGGGGTTTCTCTTTCCATTCATCTCCGGAGATGCTGGACAAGATACTGACGGAGAATCCCGACGTGGATTTCGTGCAGCTGCAGATCAACTATGCCGACTGGGACAATCCGAACGTCGCTTCAAGAAGGAACTACGAGACCGCAAGGGCTCACGGCAAGTCCATAACGGTCATGGAACCTATCAAGGGCGGCAAGCTTGCCGATCCGCTTGATGAAATAAAAGAACTGTTCAAGCAAGCCAATCCCGACGCATCATACGCTTCATGGGCAATCAGATTCGTCGCATCCCTTGACGGCATCATCACGGTACTTTCAGGCATGTCCAACATCGAACAGATGGAAGACAACGTATCATACATGAGAGACTTCAAGCCGCTGACCGAAGAGGAACAGGAAGTCATCAGGAAAGCTCAGCAGATACTTGAATCAGCCAAGGAGATACCTTGCACGGCATGTCACTACTGCACCGAGGGCTGTCCTATGAACATCAACATCCCCGACATCTTCGCGGCAGTCAATGAGTTCTCGAGATACCATGTGGACTTCCATCTGGGAAGAAACTACAGGATAGCCACTACGGATCACGGAAAGGCTTCCGACTGCATACAGTGCGGACAGTGCGAGAGCGTATGTCCTCAGCAGCTTCCGATAATAGATCTTCTGAAGAAGGCTGCGGAACTGGCCGAGAAATAACATAAACATTAAATCAGAACAAAAGACAGTTTCACATAAGTGAAGCTGTCTTTTTGTATGAGTATATAATAGAGACAGTATGAAAAAGATCATATCCCTCATATCCGTGCTGATGATTGTATTGAGCGGATGCGCAGGAAGAAAGACGTCGCGCCACGAAGACGCGCTTATGTACGAAAACGGCGAATGCGTCGTCTTTTATCCTGACAATGAAAACATAAAGAAATATGCGGAATCGCTCTGTTCGGACAAAGAAGACAGGAAGATCGACTACAAGGTCAAGGAAGTTGGAGATTTCTATGTGATATCCTATCCCGACGGTCTGAGCTTCTATACGGAGAAGGATTATTCTGATCCTGATCTTTCCGTCAGAAACGATCTCGATATCCTTTCGGACGAGCTGAGATATCAGATGAGAGAATCCGGGATAGATGAAGCCTATACCAGCAGGTTCTTCCTGAATACCGCAAAGGATGCTTTGAACGTCCATGACATATCTGTAAGAGTAAACGGTGAAGATATGTATTTCTATTTCCCTGACTATGACTATGAAGTCGTACTGCCGATCGAACTCGGCCAGAGGATAACGGAAAGAAACTTCGGTAAAGATGATGCGGAATATGTGAAGAGAAGATACATCGATCCCGACCGTCCGATGGTCGCACTGACGTTCGACGACGGACCGTACAGGGTAGTGGATTCAGTCATATATGAAACGATGGAAAGATACGACGCCAGATGCACATTCTATTTCGTGGGAAGCAGACTGACGCAGAAAGAACTGGACAACAGCCTTACAGGCATAGCCATCGGATGCGAATACGGGTCGCATAC
>JAGACP010000152.1 GCA_017614055.1 Erysipelotrichaceae bacterium
AGAGGATGAATATAAAAAACAAAGAGAAACAATAAGACAAACAATGGTAAAGATGTTAGAAGAGTTGAAAGCAGAGATGGCTTACACCGATTTGTTCTCTCTTTGGAAAACCACTTATTCATGGATAGTGGTTTCATGCAAAGGCTATCCAAAACATTTATTGATTTGTGAAAACAAAAACAGAACAGGAGAAATGGAAACTGGTGGATTTTCAATTCCTCCTTCAATAGTTTCAAGAGACGCAGAGATAAAAAACAATCGCTTAACATGGTCATGGAATACAAAGTTAATACATCCAAGCGATGCAGAAAAACCAATATGGAAATTGTTCTATGCTCAAGAGAAGGCGGTTCAAGAATAATTGATTGAGTATACTAAAACAATTGGCACCACGGTTATACAAAAAGACCTTCGATCAGTATCGAAGGTCTTTCTTTATAAATGAATATGGATCTTACTGCATCAGTGAAAGGAACATTTCCTTGATGTCTTCGACCGTTACCGGACGAGGGTTGCCAGGCGTGCAGGCATCCTTCAGGGCATCGGCTGAAAGGGCATCGACATCTTCCATCGGAACGACATCTTTCAGGGACATTACGATGCCGACATCTTCACCGAGTTTCTTGACGGCTTCCACTGCAGCCTTGCGTGCTTCTTCAAGAGGCAGGGTATATGCGCCTGCTACTCCGAACGCATCAGCGATGTCGCGGTATTTCTCGCCGGTGACAGGTGCGTTGTATGCCATGACGGTAGGAAGCAGGGTGGCGCATGCCTTGCCGTGAGGCATGTTGTAGTAGGCGGAAAGAGTATGAGCCATTGAGTGGTCTACGCCCAGACCTACGTTGGAGAAGCCCATGCCGGCAATGTACTGTGCCAGAGCCATGGCGGTCCTTCCTTCAGGTTCGTCTTTGACGGCGCCTCTGAGGTTCTTGGCGATCATCTGGATGGCCTTCAGGTGGAACATGTCAGAGAGTTCCCAGGCTCCTCCGGTGATGTATCCTTCGATGGCGTGAGTCAGGGCATCCATGCCTGTTGCGGCTGTCAGGCCTGCAGGCATGCTGGCCATCATTTCAGGGTCTACGAATGCCACTACCGGAATGTCATGAACGTCGACGCAGACGAATTTGCGTTTGTTCTCAGGGTCGGTGATGACGTAGTTGATCGTCACTTCGGCTGCGGTTCCCGCTGTCGTAGGGACAGCCAGGATAGGCGTACATGGATTCTTTGTCGCAGCGACGCCTTCGAGGCTTCTTACATCTGCGAATTCAGGGTTGGTATTGATGATGCCGATAGCCTTGGCAGTGTCCATCGAAGAACCGCCGCCGATGGCTACGATGCAGTCGGCTCCGGCATCGGCGAATGCCTTGACGCCGTTCTTGACGTTGTCGATCGTCGGGTTAGGCTGAATGTCGGAATACAGCACATAAGGTATGCCGGCTTCTTCCAGCAGACCCGTAACTTTTTCGGTTATGCCGAACTTTACCAGATCCGGGTCGCTCGCTACAAAAGCTTTCTTGAAGCCGCGGGCTTTGATCTCGTTAGGTACTTCTTTCACGGCGCCGGCGCCATGATAAGATGTTTCATTCAAGATAAAACGATTTGCCATTATTGTTTCTCCTTTTATACTTATAGTATAAAGTATTTGTTATATATTTCACAAATGAAATACAATTGTCAGGCATAAACATCTGATATCTCATTTTCGAATTGTAAATATGCATGCATAAATATGAGTTTATGTGGCTTGTGCATAGGTCCGTTATCTTCCATAATGTGTTATCATTAAGTGGAATATAAAGGAGAGGAACTTATGAACATTGAAGAAAAACTGCTTCAGTCTATTACCGAAACGGTCAGAGAAAAGTATTCGATCGAGCCTGAAGAAGGCATGGTCATGATCGAAATACCTAAAGACAACAGCAACGGCGACTATTCCAGCAACATCGCCATGCGTCTCACTAAGGTCCTCAGACGACGTCCCCAGGAGATAGCTCAGGAACTGAAGGAAGAGCTTGAAAAGAAACTGGACGACATCCAGAAGATAGAGATTGCCGGTCCCGGCTTCATCAATTTCTGGTTCAATAAAGATGCGATCGCCAACGTGATCAATACTGTTCTTGAGAAGGGCGACGAATACGGACATTCTGATGCCGGAAAGGGACTGAAAGTGCTTGAAGAGTATGTCAGCGCCAATCCTACCGGCCCGCTGCACTGCGGTCATGCGCGTGGCGCGTGCTGGGGCGATTCCTGCGTCAGGATCATGAATGCCGCAGGCTATCAGGCCACCAGGGAATACTACATCAACGACGCGGGTGCGCAGATGATGAATCTGGGCAAGTCGCTTCTGGGAAGATACAGAGAACTCTACGGTCTGGACTTCGAGCTGCCTGAAGACGGCTACCACGGTCCGGACATCATCGAGATAGCAAAAGAAGTCAAGGAGAAATACGGCGACAAGTTCCTGAACATGGATGAACAGGAAGCCGTACTGGAACTCAAGGAGATCGGAAGAGCCTTGGAGCTTGACCGCATCAAGAAGGATCTCGAGTACTACGGATGTGAATTCGATTCCTGGGTATCAGAACAGTGGATCGTGGATCAGGGGATGGTGGACAAGGCCATCGAGAAGATGCAGTCGATGGGTCTTCTGTATGAAAAGGACGGAGCGATCTGGTTTGAAGCTACCAAGTACGGAGACGACAAGGACCGCGTCCTGAAGAAGTCGGACGGATATTATACGTACATGACTCCGGATATCGCCAACCACATATACAAGTATGACCGCGGATTCACGCTGCTGGTGAACATCTGGGGCGCCGACCATCACGGCTACATCCCGAGGATGAAGGCCGCCATGGAAGCTCTCGGCTATCCGAGAAACAACCTGCAGGTCGACCTGTGTCAGATGGTCAGGATGATCGAGAACGGCAAGGAAGTGAAGATGTCGAAGCGTACGGGCAACGCCATCACGCTCAGGGAACTGATAGACGATATAGGCGTCGATTCCGCAAGATACTTCTTCCTGTCGAAGGCTCTCGATACGCATCTGGATTTCGATCTCACTCTGGCAAGGACCAGATCGAACGACAACCCTGTCTACTATGCGCAGTATGCATATGCCAGGATCTGTTCCGTGCTGAAACAGGCCGAGAAGGGTTTTGAAAGACAGGAATCATATAAACTGCTTACCAACCCGAAGGAAGTGGATCTGATGAAACACATCAACACTTTCGTCGACGTCGTAGCCGATGCCGCCGAAAGCAGGAGTCCGAACAAGATCTGCAACTACATCCAGAAGCTGGCGACATATTTCCATTCATTCTACGGTGCCTGCAAGATCAACGATCCGAAGAACCCGGAGCTCACAAACGAGCGTCTGGCTCTGGCGGAAGCCACAAGGATCACTCTGGCCAATGCCCTGTATCTGCTGGGTGTGAGCGCTCCGGAAGTCATGGCAAGAGAAGAGATGAAAGATGAAGTCGCGGAAGAAACTCCTGTCGTCGTTGACGAGGTCGAAGACATGGAAGAAGACGACGGTTCTTTGAAGTTCATTGTCAGAAATGATTTCTGGAAGCTGTTCCCGAAAGCCAGGATCGGCATCATCGTCTGCAAAGGTATCGACAACCATATAAAGAAGGAAGACCAGTATTCAGAGCTGCTCAGAAACGGCGAAGCCGAATGCATGAAGTATCTTCCTGATCCTGAACTGTCAAAGAACGAGGTCATCGCCGTATGGCGCGATGCGTTCTCGAAGTTCAAAACGAAGAAAGGCGCGAGATCTTCGATCGAAGCTTTACTGAAGAGAGTGGCCAAAGGCAATCAGATCGGCAACATCAATCCGCTGGTCGACATATATAATTCCGTTTCTCTGAAATACGCGATGCCTTGCGGAGGCGAGGATATCGACAAGTTCGTCGGCAACATCTGTCTGACGATGGCCAATGGCGATGAGGAATTCATCACGTATGGCGGAGGGGACGAGAACGAATCCCCGCTTGAAGGAGAGATCTGCTACAAGGACGACCAGGGAGCGATCTGCCGCTGCTGGAACTGGCGCGAAGGCGTGAGGACCATGCTGACGGAGGAAACGAAGAATGCCTTCATGATCATAGAACTCGTCGATGAGACAAGAGAGGATGAGTTCCATGAGGCACTCAATGAACTCTCAAGGCTGATAAAGGAAAACCTTGGCGGAGAGAATGAAATAAAGATCCTCGACATAAACAACCGTAAAGAAAACCTGTAGGCATTGCCTACAGGTTTTTGTAGTTGTATTCCATCAGATTAACGGTGATGTCGCCGGTGTCTTCGTAATAGACTTCATAAAGGCCTATCGAACGGAAACCGTTTTTTTCATACAGTCTAATGGCCGGAAGGTTTCCATCAACGGTATCCAGATGGATGGCGTCAGCTTTTCCTTTTCCTTGTTCTATAAGATATCTCAGAAAGGGACCTGCCATGTGTTTCCCTCTGCAGTCGGGATGGACACAGAACAGATGGATGACGGCTATCTTTCCGTCTTCATGGGTGATGGTCCAGGACTTGTCCATGTAGTTCTCGTCTTCATGGAAGGATAGACAGCCTGCCGCCATGATCTTTTCATCGTCCATGACCATATAGAAAGTGTCGCTGACGATCTTTTCTTCGATGTCCGATCTGGCAGGGTAGACGTCCTTCGTCCATTTCGCTCCGTATTCGTCAT
>JAGACP010000015.1 GCA_017614055.1 Erysipelotrichaceae bacterium
AAGGGTTTTTTCAATATTTTTTTAAATTAGTTTTAAATAATTTTTAAAGGATTAAACCCAAGTATAGCCGCCATCAATCGGCAAGACTGCACCGGTGACATAAGAGGCTTCTTCACTGGCTAAGAAAATCGCACCGGATGACCCGCAAGCAAACTCTCGCGTTTTTTTCGCGGTGCTTATTTATACTAACAAAACTGGATACCTATGTCAAGAACTTTTTTACACTTTTTTCAACTTTTTTCAAAAAGTTGATTTTGGCCCATTTTTACAGGCTATTTTCAGTGTAATTAAGCTCAAAATACTTCATGACATAGTCGTTGGTATACGTGAAATTGAACGGATCCTGTTTGCTGTCGATCATCTGCAGAAGTTCGTCCCTGGCCCTGAAACACATGTCCACGGTCTCTTTGGGATAGTTCATCTTCTGGGTATGATATTCGAATTCATTCTCGTCCAGCAGGATGCGCGTCCCGTCCGGAAAGACTTTCACGTCAAGGTCATAGTCGATGTTCTTGATCGCCTCGCCGTCATAGACGCTGGGAGACGCGATGTTGCAGTAGTAGTAGATGCCGCTTCTTCTGATCATCGAGATGATGTTGAACCACTTGTCGGTGTAATAGAAACAGATCGCCGGCTCCTTCGTCAGCCAGCGGCGGTGGTCAGATTCGACGACCCACGTATAATCGGTGACCACCACATAACAGTTCTGAAGTACATCGATGACCATGGCCTTTGACCAGGTGCGGTGTACCGATCCGTCATGCTTGTACGATTCTACGAATACTCTGTCTCCTATCTTCAGTCTTTCCATGCTAGAACATTATAACATATACGTCATAATGTGTATCTTTTGAAATCGATGGTCTTCAGCAGCAAAGGAACGACGATCATCAGCATGACTGTCGTGGCAATGCTGTAAGGAAGATTGTAGGCCAGCGAAGCCGTCCATGCCGGAGCTGAACCTGCAGCGACGCCGTCAGGCCAGAAGTATGCGCCGGATATAACGAGCATCAGCGTCCTTATCAGCATGGAAGTCAGGATGCCCGCTTCCGCCTCGTAGACATTCTTCCTGCGGTAGAACATCGCGGCCATTCCCGGCAGCACGCTTGGAAGGATGTAGTCCACGACATACTGGGGAACAGAGACGAACCACTTGTTGAGACCGAGTATGCTGGAGATCAGCCACCACAGCATCCCTCCCATCATCCCCTCTTTCACTCCGAAATGGAAAGAAAGGATAACGACAGGTATCAGAGCTATGTTGATGGAACCGCCCTGAGGCATGTTCAGGAAAGGAATCATCTCCTTGACGAAATCCAGTACCAGAGCCAGAGCCACATAGATGGTGATCATGATCATCTTCTTCAGATTCTTGTTCATAAAAAAACACCTCCGCAATACAAAGGTGCCATTTCCCTACGCCGGCATTATCCGGATCAGGTCAAGGGTATGATCTCAGCCTTAACAGCACCCCTATACAAGAAATATTATAACCATTTAATAAACCAGTTCAAATATCTTCAGCGCATCCTCGAAATGCCAGTACTGTTTCCTGGGATTGGAACCCATCGCTCCCGCGGTCACCAGAAGATAAGGTCTGCTTTCGTATCTGTAAAGCACTATGAGATTCTGCCCCGCTTCCGGAGTATATCCGGTCTTTCCGCCAAGGACATCGGTGGAATCGTTGCGCACGTATCTGATGCCCGTCGATATCATCAGTCCGTCCTCCATCGTGTGATTGATGGTCGTCAGTATCTTCCTTCCCTCTTCATCCTTCAAGGTGTCCATGACGATGAGATAAAGATCGTCGATGGTCGTATAGTGGTCGTCGTCATGAAGACCGGTACTGTTCACGAAATGCGAATCAGTGCAGCCAAGCGACTGTGCAAGGATGTTCATCTGTTCGACAAGATCGATCCCTCTTTCAGAGAAATAGTTCTCCAGTGCCAGTGCCGCATCGGCACCGGAAGGAAGGACCAGCGCATATAGAAGATCTCTCAATGAGTAAGGATAGTCTCTCTGGATATAGGCAAGCGATGCATCCTCATAGATGAGATCCTCCACCTGTTCATATGTGACATACGAGGTATCGTCAAGATCGTCCGCCAGATGCAGGACGGTATCCATCGTCAGCACCTTGGTAAGAGATGCGGGATATATCCTCTTTCCTTCGTTGCGGGAATAGATGACGTCGAAATCCGAAAGATCGACGATCATGTATCCGTAGGAATGCAGATCGAAAGAAAACTCTTCGGAGCAGTCGTCAGGACGGTTGATCGCGTCGATGTCGTAGGAGACGGCCTTCTCCTGTTTCCTGCAGGAACATAATAATATGAGTAAAACTATTATAAAGATTTTCTTCATCATATATTAAGAGCCTTGTACAGTTCATATGACTTCAGCTTGAGATCGCTGTTGTCCAGGAAGAAAGACAGGATCAGATCGAAGTCTCTCGAATCATAGTCGAACTGTTTCAGCACGTCGTAGTTGTCGAACGTCGCCTTCACGATCATGCGGAACTTCTTCAGTCTTTCGACGCTCAGCGTTTCGTTGCCTCCCAGATGATCGTGGCAGAGGAATCCTCCGTCCCTGTTCGATACGGAAACGACGCTGGTGTTTCCGCAGATGACGCATCCGTCCACTTCCGGAGAAACACCGAATCTTTTCGCCAGATACGATACGAACATCGAACCGAGCAGATATCTGTTTCCTTCTTCGAGCCTGTCGAACACGAACAGCAGCTCGTCGTAGCAGTCTATGTCCCTGTTCTTCAGTACCAGTTCCGCAAGGATGTTTCTGAAGGTCATCATGGCGATATTGTCGTCGTCGAAGTACTTGCGCAGCAGCTTGTATCCGTGGACGCTGAAAATGGTCTTTCCTTCTTTGTAGTCGATGATGAACTCATATACGCACATGGGAAGGAAATGATTCTTGCTGCTGAGCTTCTTGGCGGCCTTGCCTACCAGCGAGATGATCCCGTATTCCCTGGTCATCACCTGCATCAGGACATCGGCCTCTTTATAGTCGCTCTGGCTCAGTACGAAGCCTTCGACTTTGTCATTCATCCTTGTCTCCGCTGAAATATCCCAGATCGAAAAGCTGCTTCTGGGAATTGAGCCAGTCCTCTTCCACCTTCACGTACAGCGAAAGGATTATCCTCTTGCCGTCGAACAGTTTGGAGATATCCGTAGATGCCTGGTCGTTTATCCTCTTCAGCATCGATCCGTTTCTGCCGATGATGATGCCTTTATGCGATTTCTTGTTGCAGATGATGGTGGCCTCGATCTGCACCCTCGATGTTTTCTCGTTTATCTGATCAACTCTGCACGCCACCAGATGAGGCACTTCCTCCTTGGTGTTAAGTATTATCTTTTCCCTTATTATCTCCGCGATCTGGAACTCCCTGTTGACGTTGGTGATCATGTCCTGTGGATAATACATGACATCGTCCTTCAGATACTTCTTCGTCGTTTCAAGCAGCTCGTCGAGATTGTCCTTCTTGAGTGCGCTGATCGGTATTATCTCCGCGAAATCGAAATTGCTGCCGGCATAATTCAGTCTCTGTATCAGCAGATCGTCCGACATGTCGTCTATCTTGTTGAGAAGCAGGAATACCGGTGCCTCATAGCCGAACACCTTCTCCAGTATCTCCCTGTCTTCATTCTGCAGGCCTTTGTTTCCGTCGACGATATAATAAATGACGTCAACACCCATGGCCTGGGCCATGGCTTCCTTGTTCATGTAGGTGCCCAGAGCGGTAGTCGGGGAATGAATGCCCGGAGTGTCGATGAAAACGATCTGACTGTCGTCTTCATTCAGAATGCCGATGATCGCGTTCCTGGTCGTCTGCGCCTTGTACGTCGTGATCGCGATCTTCTGTCCCAGCAGTGAATTTATTAATGTCGATTTACCGGCATTGGGTCTGCCGATTATCGCTACGAATCCCGATCTCATTGAACCAGATCGTCCGCTCCGAAACTCTCGGGCAGAAGCTGTGCTATCGTCCTGACCATGCTGTCTCTGCCGTTTGAAAGGATGATCGGCGTATCGGGATTCAGAAGTTCCGAAAGCACCTGGCGGCAGATGCCGCACGGCGTACCGAGTTTCTCTCCGTCCGATACGATGGCCAGTGCCTCTATGTCGTCCTTGCGGTAGCCGTATGAATAAGCCGCGAACACCGCGCTTCTTTCGCCGCAGTTGGTCGCTCCGTATGAAGCGTTCTCGATGTTGGCGCCGTAGAACGTCCTTCCGTCCCTGCAGAGCAGGCAGGCTCCCACATGGTAGTTCGAATAAGGCGCATAGGCATTCTTCATCGCCTTCATCGCTTCTTCGATCAGCTGTTCATGACTCATGATATTGACCTCCAACTTTATGCGCAAAACAGGGAACTATTTCAGATCCCCGATTATCTCATCCTGCAGTGCGAACATCTTCTTCTCGTCTTCAACATTCATGTGGTCATAGCCGAACAGATGCAGCAGACCATGCACGAAAAGGAAGATGAATTCCCTCTTGACCGAATGACCGTATTCCTTCGCCTGGGAATGTACCCTGTTCCTGTTGATGAAGATGTCGCCAAGTTCTATGCCCTCGTCGTATTCTATGTCCTCGTCGTCATCAAGCAGCGCAAAAGAGATGACATCGGTAACGGAATCGATGTTCCTGTATTCCCTGTTGATTCTTCTGATGGTGATCGGACCGCAGATTATCAGCGAAACGTTGTATTCGTCCTCTACCTCAAGTACTTCAAGAGTCCTCTTGTAATATGAGTTTAAATCTTTGAAATACCTGTCCAGATCACTGTATTTCGTCCTGTTTACGATGTTCAACATACTATAATTATACCTTACTTGATTTTACATATTATTGGTGCTATATTAAATTAGCAATCTAGAGTATAGAGTGCTAACAATATGCCAGGAGGTGAAATATATGGCAATCAAACAATTCAAGACAGAATCAAAAAGGCTGCTGGATATGATGGCTAATTCAATATACACCAACACCGATATTTTCCTGAGGGAGCTGATATCCAACGCTTCCGATGCGCTGGACAAGAGGCATATCATGTCCCTCACCGATTCATCCATCGTTTCGGAAGATCCTAAGATCTACGTGAGCGTGGACAAGAAAAACAGGATCATAACCGTAAGCGACAACGGCGTCGGCATGGACAGGAAGGAACTGGAAGACAACCTCGGCACCATCGCAAGGTCCGGGACCTTCGAGTTCAAGAAAGACCTTTCCGAGAAAGACGAGGCCGACATCATCGGCCAGTTCGGCGTCGGTTTCTATTCCGCATTCATGGTGAGCGAAAAAGTGGAAGTCGTATCGAGAAAAGTCAATGAGGCAAAGGCATACATGTGGTCATCCGACATGGAAGGCTACGAGATCACTCCTGCCGAAAGAGACGAAGCGGGAACGACCATCACCATGTACATAAAGAAGAACACGAGAGAGAAGAAATACGACAAGTATCTCGATCCTCACGAGATCGCTTCCCTCATCAAGAAATATTCCGACTTCATCAGATACCCGATCATGATGGAACTGGAGACCTACGACTACAAGGAAGACGGAACATCCGAGAAAGTCACGAAACTGCAGACCGTCAACTCCATGCAGCCGATCTGGAAGAAAAACAAGAAAGAGATCTCCCAGGACGACTACGACAGCTACTACATGCAGGAGTACTATGATTTCCAGAAACCGCTGAAGACCATCCACTACAAGGTCGAAGGAAACACTTCCTATACCGCCCTGCTCTACATACCGGGCGAGAAGCCGTTCAACTACTATACCGGCGACTACAAACTTGGACTGAAGCTTTATTCAAGAGGCGTATTCATCAAGGATGAAGCGAGCGAGATCGTCTCCGACTATTTCCGTTTCATCAGAGGCGTGGTAGATTCCGATGACCTCAGCCTCAACATCTCAAGAGAGATCCTCCAGCAGGATTCCCAGATGAAAGCCCTCAAGAAATCCGTGGACAAGAAAATAAAGTCGGTCCTTGAAAACATGCTGGAAAAGGAACCGGAGAACTACGAGAAGTTCTTCGAGAACTTCGGTCCGCAGCTCAAGTACGGCTGCTACGACAACTTCGGCCAGAACAAGGACTTCCTTATAGACCTGCTGATCTTCAGATCAAGCAGGGACGACAATTACACCACCCTGAAAGACTATGTCTCGAGGATGAAGAAGGATCAGAACGACATCTACTATGTATCGGGAGAATCGCTTGAAAAGATAAAGCTCCTTCCTCAGCTTGAAAGCATCAGAGACAAAGGTTATGAAGTGCTTTACTTCACCGATTCCATCGATGAGTTCATGGCCAGTGTCCTGCGCGAGTATGACGGAAAACAGTTCAAGTCGATACTGAAGGGCGACCTCGATCTGAACACCAAGAAAGAGAAAGAAGAACTTGAGAAGAAGACCGAAGAAAACAAGGATCTTCTGAATGAGATCAGGGAGATGCTGAAAGATAAAGTGGTCGACGTGAAGCTCTCAAGCCGTCTGAAATCTAGTGCTGTATGTCTGGTATCCGACGACAATCTCTCCATCGACATGGAGAAGGTCCTGAGTCATCTCGATCAGGGCAACGTCAAAGCCAACAAGATCCTGGAGATCAATCCGGAGCACAGGATATTCGATACTCTGAAGAACATGAAAGACAAAGACAGACTGTCGGAATTCGTCGATCTTCTCTACGACCAGGCGTCGCTGATCGCCGGACTGCAGATAGACGATCCGGTATCCTACAGCGAAAAGATCGTCAGTCTGATGATCGATTCAGACAGATAAGCAAAAGAAAAGTGCATCTCACGATGCACTTTTTCTTTAACCCTTCATGATATCGAGCTTGTTGAGCTCTTTCTTCTTTTCGTTCTGTCTCTGTTCGAGCAGCTTTCTCGCTTCGAACAGGATAGTGTTGCACTGATACTTGAGCTTGAGCTCTTCCTCGACGATCTCTTCGTCGATTATGCGGTTCTTCTCAAGCAGAGCGGACAGTTCGTTGTCCAGTTCGGACTTCGTGAACAGAAGCTTCTCGATCTCTTTCTTGTAGTTGTCGGAAGACTGGTTGAAATCGTCGAGACTGTTCTTGAGATTCTCCTCATGGATATCCGCAAGTCTCTGCTTCTCTTTCTCGTATTCGGTAACGGCCGTAAGGTCCTGATTGTGCATGTTCTGGATGAACTTCTCCTGCTCGCTCATCGCCTTGGCGATATGGTCGTTGAGGATGTTCTGCTTGTCATGCTCGTCCTTCAGCATCACGTCGTATGCGGAAGATATCTTCCTGACTTCGTCCTCGAATTCCTTCAGTCTGTTGGTCCTGGTCAGATCGAGGTTCTCGATCTCCTTGTTGATGTTCTCGATGGCCTCGTCGCGCTTGGTCGCAAGCTGTTCGAGTATCTGTTTGTGCGTCACTTCAAGCTCATCCAGCGTATCCCTGAATTCCTTGGTCATCTTGACGAGGTCGTTCTCGTATTCCTTGTCGACATCCTCGATCAGGCTAGGCTTGATCCTGAGCAGGTCGTCGTATTCGGTCATGGTCGAAGCTATCTGCTCCTTCAGGAACACGACACGGTCCTTGTGGGCCTTCTCGAGTTCCCTGGTCTGCTTGACGATGTTCTCGATCTGCTTCGATATGTTGTTGACATGGTCGACGGTCTCGTTCTTCCTCTCGTCCATCAGATACTTTTTCTCTTCCTCGTAGGTCTGCATCCTTGAGATCTCCAGTGCCTTGCGCTGCTCGAGATTCGCGATCTCGCTGCGCAATGATTCGCACTTCTCACGGATGTCGCTGTTGAGCTGGTTGTACGCCTGTCTCTTCTCTTCGAGGATGTTGTTGTAGCTGGTCGAAACCTCGTTGAGCTCGGATTCGATCATCTCTTTCTTCTGAATCAGGGCGTTTGAAAGCTCCGAACGCTTGATGTCGTTGGCGTCCAGCATGTCGTCCAGCTTCTTCTGGATGCTCTTGGTCTGCTCGATGGCCTCGTTGTACTTCTCGGTATTCTGCTGCTCGACGTTCTTTCGGCGCAGATCGATCTCCGTCATCAGCGAGTTGAGATTGTTCTGCTTGACCTGCAGATTCTCGCGGTATGAGTTGATCTTGTCCTCGTACTGCTTCTCGACGACTTCCTCGTTGGCCTTGAACCTGAGCTTCTTGTTCTCAAGCTCCTCGTTGTTCTTCTTCTCTACCGCCTCAAGCTCCTGCTGCTTCTGCTGTCTGACCACTTCGATCTGGCTGGCCAGTTCTTCCTTGTAGTCTTCAAGCTGGGCCTGACGCTTCAGATAGTCGTCGTTGAGCTGAACTTCCGTATCCTCGACTTCCTTCTTGTATCTGAGATACTCGTTGTTGGTAGAGGTATATTTGTTCTCTATGACTTCCTTCTGCAGGGCATTCTTGCGGATGGCGTCGGCCTCCTCTTCGTCGATCTTGTGCTTTCTCGAAGAGATGTCCGCGGCATTCTCGTTGTATTCGACCTGCTTCAGGGTATACTCGTCCCTTATCTGCTGCAGCTGGGCCGTAGGAACGGTCTCGTATTCTTCGACGATCCTGGCGACAGCCTCTTCGTGCTGTCTGACGATCTCCTGGATCTTCTCGTCTCTTTCCTTCTCGAGACTCTGTATCTGCATGGCGTTGTTTGCTTCTTCGGCTTCGATCTCGACTTTCATCTTGGCGATGGAATCATTGAGTTCATCCATATGGGCATGCAGATTGGCGATCTTCTGCTGGGACTCGCTGGTCAGCCTGTCGATGTCGACGGACAGTTCATCCTTGGCGCCTTCATATCTCGCCTGAGCCTGGGCGAACCTGTTGTTCGCACCGCTGACGTTCTGTTCGTACTTGTTGTTGATCTCTTCGAGCCTGCGCTCATGTTCGTTCTTGGCTTCTTCAAGATCATCGTTGTATTTCTGATTCAGCGAACTTACCTGATTGTCGTATTCATTCTGGATCTGCGTGAGTTTGTCCTCATATCTGCTCACCAGCTCGTTCTTCTGAGCCTGCAGATCGCTGATGTTGTTCTGATAGATCTCGTCGTTCCTGTCTTTCTTCTGCTTCAGGGCATCGAGACGCTTCTGCAGATCGGCATGCTTGTCTTCGACATCCTTGAGATATACCATGTGCTCGCGGTCGAGGTTGAGCTTCCTCTGCAGATAGTCGTTGTGATAGTCCTCGGAATCCTTCTGGGCCTTGGCTATCTCCTTGTTTATCTGGCCGATGTTCTCCTTGACGCTGCCGATCTCGGAATTGATCTTCTCCAGCTTGGCGGCATATTCGTTCTCGGTAGCCTTGAGCTTCTCGGCATACTCCTGTTTCGTATCGGCGATGATCCTCTCGCTCTCGTTCCTGGCGTTCTCGATGTTCTCGTTGAGTTCGCCGGTCTTCTTCTGATAGTCTTCCTTGAGACTGTCGAGGTCGTGCATCAGACCCGCGATGACCATCTCGTCGTCTTCGATGTTCTTCTGGTAAAGTGCCTGGCGCTTGGCGAATCTTTCGTTCAGATAGTCGTTGCGCGAACCCAGACGCTTCTCTTCCTGAGAGAGGTTGAATTCCAGAGCCTGCAGATCGTCGTCGTTCTTCTTCTTGACTTCGGCGAACTTGCTTTCGAGCTGGTCGACGAACTTCTGATACTGGCTGTTCAATGCAGGTTCGATCTCGCCGATCTTCTCCCTGATCCTGCTGACTTCCTCTTCCTTCTCGGCGGAATAAAGCTCCAGCTCGTTCTCCAGTTTCTTGATGTTCTCGGCATAGGTGATCTTGTTCTCATCTATGGTCTTCTTCGTGAGATCGATGTCGCTGTTGAGCTTCTCGTTGTCTATGATGATGCGGTCTCTTTCGTTCTCGAATCTGCTGATCGCTTCATTGTATTCCTTCTCGTTGCGTGAATTGGTCGCATCGATGTCCTTGAGGAAATCGTCCCTTGTCTTGATGAGGGATTTGTACTGGGTATCGACGGAATTGTATTCCTCGACTTTGGCCTGGATTACCTGTTCCTTCTGACGCTGCAGTTCGGCGATCTTCTCGTTCTCGGCATCCTCAAGTTCCTTGAGATCCTGGACTCTCTGTCTTTCGATCTCCGCAAGATTCTCGTTGAGTTCGCCCAGAACTCTTGTCGATGTCTCGTTGAGCTCGTCGATCATGTCCTTGATGTCGCTCTTCTGCTTGGTGTTGGCGGCTACATGGGACTCGTAGTCGTTCTTTATCGTCAGCATCTTGTCCTTGAAGGTATCTTCCTCTTCCTTCTTGGTGGTCCTCAGCTGTTCAAGTCTCCTGTCGATGGCGTCCTTCTTCTCGTCGAAAGAGGCGACGTTCATGTCGATCCTCGTTCTGTTGGACTGACGCTTCTTTTCCTTCTCGGCCTCGATCCTGCCGTTGATGCCTTCAGCCTCGGCCTCATAGGACAGTCTGAGCTTGTTCTGCTGATCCTGAAGCCTCTCAAGATCACTTACGAGCTTCTGTCTCTGCTTGTCGAGCTTCTGCAGACTGTCGGTCTGTTCATTGTTCAGATCATTAAGTTTTGACTTATAGTCTCTGTCGTTTACTTCTATCTCGACATGGAGATCCTCGATCTCCTTGTTCACATGGTCGATGTTGTCCTTGGCCGCGGCGATCTCTTCGTTGACCCTCTCGATCCTCTCGGCATAGTCCTTCTCGGTAGCCCTGAGTCTGTCCGCATACTGCACGCGGGTCTCCTCGATCACTCTCTCGCTCTCGCTCTTGGCGTCTTCGATCTCATGATTGAGTTCCTCGGTCTTCTTCTCGTAGTCGTCCTTGAGATCCGCGAAATTCCTGTTGAGTCCGGAAATGACGTTCTCGGCATTCTCGATGTTCTTCTTGTACAGAGCCTGGCGCTTCTCGAATCTCTCGTTGAGATAGTCGTTCCTTGAAGCCAGACGCTCCTCTTCCTGTGAGAGGTTGAACTCGAGAGCCTTCAGGTCTTCCTCGTTCTTGTTTCTTACTTCGTTGAATCTGTTCTGCAGTTCGTCGACGAAACTCTGGAACTTCTTGACAAGACCCGGCTGGACATCTTCCATCTGCGCCTTGACGTCTTCAAGTTCCTCTTCCCTGGCAGAGAAAAGCGTCAGCTCGTTCTCAAGCTGGGCGATGCTGTCGGCATAGGCGATCTTGTTATCTTCGATCGTCCTGTTGGCTTCCTCTATTTCATTGTTCAGACGGTTGCTGTCGGCAACGATCCTGTCTCTTTCCCTTTCATATTTCGCTACGACGTCGCTGTACTGTCTCTCGTTCTTCAGATTGGTATCGTCGATGTTCTTGACGCACTCGTCCCTGGTCCTTACCAGAGCCTGGTACTGCGATTCGACGGCGTTGTACTCATCAACTCTCGCCTGCAGCTTCTGATCCTTCTTCCTCTGGATCTCCGCAAGCTTGCGGTCCTCGGCATCCTCGAGCTCCTTCATGGTCTGGTTCCTGAGTCTTTCGACCTCGAGCAGATCATTGTTCAGATCATTGAGACGCCTTGAAGATTCGACATTGAGATCGTCGATCTGATCCTCGATGTCGCTCTTCTGTCTGGTGTTCACGGCAGAGAGACTTTCGTACTCCTGCTTGATCGCCAGCATCTTCTCGTTGAAGGCGGTCTCCGCCTCCTTCTTGGTATTCCTGAGCTGCTGAAGCTTCCTGTCGATGGCGTCCTTCTTCTTCTCGAACGAAGCGACATCCATCTCGGTCTTGGACTTCATCAGCTTCTTCTTCTTTTCTTTTTCAGCCTCTATCTTGGCGTTGAGGGTATTCGCATGAGATTCATATGAGTCTTTAAGCTGCTGCTGCTGTTTCTCCAATTTGGAAAGATCCTTGGCCAGTTTCTGTCTCTGCTTCTCAAGCTTGACAAGATATTCCTGCTGCCTGCTGTTGAGATCCGCAAGCTGAAGCTGGTACTCCTTGTCCGTCTCCTTTATTTCAATGCCTAAATCCTCAATCTCCTTGTTGAGTTTCTTAATATCCTTCTTTTTCTCGGCGATAACGACCCGAAGTTCGCTCTCGTTGAGCCCTTCCAGGTTCATATTTCCATCATTGGTATCCAAAAGACTCATTTGGCTTTCCCTCCAAATATTTTACATAGAAAATTATAACAGATATGTTTTCTAAATAAAAAGTGTTTGCCATATTGTTGTTGCAATTTCCAGTCATTATTGTTAGAATAATTAGGCACGGAAGATTTTAATGGTTCCTTAGCCAAGTGGTAAGGCAATAGACTGCAACTCTGTGATCACCGGTTCGAATCTGGTAGGAACCTCCACAAAGGGGATGTGGCGGAACGGTAGACGCGAGGGACTTAAAATCCCTTGGCAGCAATGTCGTGAGGGTTCAAGTCCCTCCATCCCCACCACTTAAATCATTCCGGCCGGTATGCGCCTATAGCTCAACTGGATAGAGTGTTTGGCTACGAACCAAAAGGTTGCGAGTTCAAGTCTTGCTAGGCGCGCCATATTTTTATCTTATCGGGATGTAGCTCAGCTTGGTAGAGTACTTGATTTGGGATCAAGGTGTCACAGGTTCG
>JAGACP010000153.1 GCA_017614055.1 Erysipelotrichaceae bacterium
ACTTCAACTTTCGCTCCCGTATCTTTCTTGGTTCCGTACAGTCTTGCGGGTATGACCTTGGAGTTGTTCCTGACAAGGACATCTCCGGGTCTGAGATAGTCTATGATGTCGTAGAAATGCCTGTGTTCGATCTCGCCGGTCTTCTTGTGCAGGACCATGAGTCTGGACTCGTCCCTTTTATCGGCAGGATGCTGGGCGATGAGTTCTTCAGGCAGATCAAAATCAAAATCGGAAAGCTTCATCAGAAACCTCTCTCGTCGAAATCGTATCTTCCAAGGATGTCTTCCTTGAATTCCGTGAATCTGTCCTCGGCTATGGCCTGTCTGATGCCTTCCATGAGTCTTACCAGGAAACGCAGGTTGTGTATGGACATCAGTCTGTTGCCCAGACCTTCGTTGGATCTGAAAAGATGGTTGATGTAGGCCTTGGTGTATTTCGTGCAGCATTCGCAGTCGCATTCCGGATCGACCGGCGTGAAGTCGTCGCTGTAGATCCTTTTCTTTATGTTCAGTCTTCCCCTTGAAGTCATGAGGGTTCCGTGTCTGGCGATCCTTGTCGGCAGGACGCAGTCGAACATGTCGACGCCTCTTTCGACGCCTTCCAGGATGTCGTTTATCGCGCCGATGCCCATTTCGTATCTCGGTTTGTCTTCGGGAAGATACGGAAGGGTATAGTCCAGCATCTGATAGTGGGTAGCCTTGTCTTCGCCCACGGATGTTCCGCCGATGGAATAGCCGTCGAAGTCCATCTCCACCAGTCTCTCGGCGCAGTATCTCCTCAGATCGGCATATTCGGATCCCTGGACGACACCGAACAGAGCCTGGTTCTTCCTGGTGTGGGCTTTCTGTCCTCTTTCCGCCCATCTGAGGGTCCTTTCTACGGAATCCCTGCAGTAGCTGTAGCTGCTGGGATATGGTATGCATTCGTCGAAGGATATCGCGATGTCCGAGCCTATGGATTCCTGGATGTGGATGGAATCCTCAGGAGACATGAAAAGCTTCTTTCCGTCAAGATGGGACTTGAAGGAAACGCCTTCGTCGGATATCTTTCTGGTATCGGCAAGCGAAAAGACCTGATAGCCGCCGCTGTCGGTGAGTATCGGTCCGTCATAGTTCATGAATTCATGGATGCCTCCGGCTTTCTCCAGGACGTCCGTTCCGGGTCTGAGCCACAGGTGATAGGTGTTTCCCAGGATGATCGAGGCCTTAAGGTTCTTTATGTCGTCCGAAGAAAGGAACTTGACCGTGGCCTGCGTTCCCACCGGCATGAAGACCGGCGTATCGACGATCTTTCCAAAGACGTTCAGCCTGCCCAGCCTGGCATTGGAATTCTTGTCTTTATGTATCAGTTCATAGCTGAAACCGCTGTTTTTCATACCTTTTATGATATCACATGCGTGATATACTTAAATCATGAAATCCAAGGAACTGAAGACCTACAATCTGCCGGCTGAGGACGTCCTCATCTCCAGCATCAACGCGAAGCCCAACTTCCTTTTCTGTCTGCTCATAATCCTGGGAATAATGTCCTATTTCCTCGACATACCTTTTTTCTACGGAGCGACGCTGATCGGACTGTCGCTGGTGGTGCTGATATTCACGCCCAAGGTGACGATGATGGAGTTCTACCAGAATTATCTGGTCATGTACAACAAGGCCGACAGGAACAGCTGCGTGCTGATCTACTACGACGAGGTCGCTTCATGGCATTACACCTGGTCCACCAACCGCGACTATCTGAACATCGAACTGGAAGACGGAAGCGCGGAAAGGATAGAGGCCTTCTCCAAGACATTGTTCGAATCGAACATGAACAGATTCCTTAAGGACAAGAAAAAGACCGGCAAATGAGGACCGTCGCACTGGATTTCGAGACAGCCAATTCCAATCTGGCTTCGGCCTGCAGTCTGGGCATCGCCATCTACGAGGACGGGGAGATCCTGGACAATTTCGAATGGTATTTCAGGCCTTATCATCTCTACAACTATTTCACTTTCACCGACATACACGGAATAACCCGGGAAGACGTCGAGAACGAAGAGGAGTTCTGTTTTTATTATGAGAAGCTTGCACAAATACTCAAGGACAGCATCATCGTGGCCCACAACGCCATGTTCGACCTGGGAGTGCTCAATGCGGTGTGCGACGTCTACGGCCTGGATCATTTCACCAACGCGTTCCTCGATACGGTGACGATCTCGAGGAAGGTTTATCCGGAGCTGATCAACCACAAGCTTAATACGGTATGTGAGTATCTGAATATAGATCTCTCACACCACAACGGCAAATCCGACGCCAACGGGTGTCTGATGATCCTTCTCAAGGCCATGGGAAGGTACGACACCTACGACGTTGAAACATTTCTTGAAAGAATACACATGAAGATGCATTGTAATATGTAAAAATTTTCATTGTTTTGAAATATTTACAATAGATATGTTATGTGTTATATTTATTGTGATTTATCGAGGAAGCGGCAATGAAAGAATTCGAGAACAATGCATATTTCTGGCAGAAAGTGGATACATTATACTCTTCGGGGGATTTCAAGCTGACCAATGCCAAAGGCAGCAGTCACAGGACATATCCCTCTTTGACATATCCTTGCGACTTCGGCTACGTCAAGACGCTGGACAACGCTCCGGAGACTCCGATCGAGGTCTTCAAGGACCATGGTTCGAAGGTCACCGCCATCGCGGTATGCGCCGACATAATAAACAAACGCTTCGAAGTCAAGAATCTCGTGGGACTGAGCGACGAGCAGTGCGAGGAGGTCCTGCATTTCCTCAACTGTACCGATTATCAGAAAGCCGTGCTCATCAAAAGAGGCACGGAGATCCCGTCATGGGGCGAGACAGAGTAGCTCATGCTACTTTTTTTGTGAAAGGCAATGCTTTAGAATAGAAGTATGGAAAAGAAGAAAGAATTCATCATAAATGTGCTGTATTTCGCGCTCATACTGGGCCTGATATATGTGGCCGTGCACTATGTACTTGGCGTGGTCTTTCCTTTCATCATGGGCTTCATCTTTTCCTATATCGCCATCAGGACCTGCAAGAGACTGTTCAAGAGCGACAGGAAGCTTCACAGGGTCCTCACGCTTCTGGCAATATATCTGATCATCATCCTGCTCATATGGCTTCTGATAGACCTCGGCGTAAGCAAGATAGGCGACTTCATCGCTTCGCTTCCGGGATTCTACAAGAACACCATGGAGCCTTACATATCATCGCTTGAAAGCAAGCTCAAGTATCTGGGCCATTCACTGCCGCCCGGCATCTACAATTCTCTCTCGGACATGACCGGAGACTTCTTCGAAATAGTAAAGTCCGGACTGTCTTCGACGGCCAGCGGTCTTGTGAACTTCACGACGTCGTTCATCACCAGCGCGCCTAACATGCTGGCGAGCGTCATCCTGATGATCACGGCCTCGTTCTATCTGCTGGTGGACTACGAGAAGATATCCGAATGGTTCACTTCCTCGCTTTCGGACAAAGCCCTGAAGGTGTTCAACGAGATCAAGGACTATTCCGAGAATACATTGTTCAAGATACTGAGCGCCTATGCCGTGATCATGTTCATAACGTTCGTGGAACTGTTCATCGGACTGGCCCTGTTCAAGGTAAGCAACAGCGGCATGTGGTCCTTCCTGATAGCTTTCCTGGACATCCTGCCTATTCTGGGCGTAGGCACCGTGCTCATTCCCTGGGGCGTCAGCTCGCTGAT
>JAGACP010000154.1 GCA_017614055.1 Erysipelotrichaceae bacterium
CTGGGCATCCTCAAGACGCAGAGACAGCTCATAGCCGTGTATCTGCAGTTCCATCGGATCCCCCAGTGGCGCAAACTTCACCAGCGTCACTTCCGCACCGGGGATGACGCCCATGTCCAGGAAATGCTGCCTCAGCGCACCTTTTCCTCCGACAGACGTTATCCTTGCGCTTTCCGATACTTTCAGATCTCTCAATGTGATTTCTTTGCTCATGTTAGTCGATCCTTACGTTTCTTATTGTATCACTTATTGAACTACACATGCCGTCACAGAAAAACACTGTCATTACAGACAGTGTTCATTCTTCATATTTCCTCAAGGCATCCCGTATCCTGTACAGTGCATCGAATACGACCTCATCGTCTCTGTATACGCCAAGCACGATTCGGATATGGCCTTCTCCTCCGGGACCATAATTCTTTCCGTCATTTACCGAGACCCTGGCTTCCTTCAGAAGATAATCCACTATCTTCGAAGAGTCTCCCTTCCCCGATACATCCAGCCAGAACAGGAATCCCGATTCCGGAAGATCGCAGGAAAGACCATCCTCGTCCCTGAATATCTCATAGGCTTTCTTCCTTCTTCTGTCGAAGGCTTCCTCGAACCGTTTCATGAAAGAGACATCGTCGTACACCTTCATCATCGCCTTCTGCGCGGATGTCGAAGCGGCCCCTATCACCGCCACTGCATTGGCATAGAAAGAATCCATGATCTCATCGCAGGCGACGATATACGCCACCCTTATCCCCGAAAGACCTGCGCCTTTCGAGAAAGAGAACACGCTCACGGTCCTTTCCCACATGCCCTCAAGCGATGCGGGAGTTATCATTTCCTTGCCGAAGGTATAGTCCTCGAAAGCCTGGTCGCATACGACTATCAGGTCGTGCCTTACCACCAGATCCCTCAGGCCTTCAAGCGATTTCCTGTCATATACGGTGGTGGTAGGATTGTTGGGATGGGTGAGGATGACCATCTTCGTCTTTCCGGTCACTTTCCTTTCCATCTCTTCCAGATCAAGCTGGTATCCGTCCTCCGCTTTCAGCAATACAGGAACGACGGTCCCTCCCATGATCTCTACATCGGTGTAGTTGTTCGGATAGGAAGGCGAAGGTATGAGAACTTCATCTCCTTTTTCTATGAAAGGCAGTATCGCCAGATAAAGACCCGAATCCGAGCCCGGAGTTATCAGGATGTTCCTGTCGGGAACGACATCCAGATGATTGAAATCCTTCAGTCTCTTCGCCAGCACATGCTTGAGTTCGCTGCTTCCCACAGGTGCCGTATAGTGGCTTGATGATCCGTCCTCTATCGCCTCGAGCAGAGCCTCCCTGACATGATCGGGAAGCGACCTGTCGGGCATGAATGGATCGGCCCAGCCCATCAAAGCTATGCCCTGCTTCTCCATCTCCTGATATGATGTGCCTACGTCCGCTTTCTCACTCTTTCCGAACAGTCCTCCGTTGGCGTTGCGGAAACTCTTGATCATTTTCTCTTTCATGCTGTTCACCTTTTCTTATATTCTACCATCATATGAAAAGACACCGCCCAAAGGACGATGTCTTCTTCGATGGTCGGAATATCGGGATTCGAACCCGAGACCTCTTGAACCCCATTCAAGCGCGCTACCAAACTGCGCTATATCCCGCCATTATTTGCTTCTGTAATACTTGTCGAGATCCTTCTTGATCAGCGTATATACCGCAAGGCCTTTCTCACTCTTGAATTTCCTTATCAGATGACGATAGATGTAGCTCTTGTCCCTCTTGTCCGCAGGAACGGAATCAAGACATCTTGCCACTTCATCCACTTCCTTGTCCGAATAATCCTTCAGGAGATTCCTCAGCAGTTTTCTGTCGTTGTCGGACTTCTGAACGTTGCTTTTCTTCGAAGGCTTGTTTTCGTTCTTCTGTACAGGATCAGGCTGCTTCTTGACGATGATCCTCGTCTCGGAGTTCTCGTTCTTCTTCACAGGCTGGCTGTTCCTGCGCTGGCCCTTTTTGTTTCCGGTCTTGTTCGGCTTGGTGTTGACCTTGCTGACTTCGATGCCGTTTCTCTTCCAGTATTCGATGACATGGTCGAAACCCGCATCCTGCGATACGACGATGTAGGAAGAATGCCTGCCCAGACCTATCAGATATCCCAGATATGAAGAAAGATAGAAATCGAGGGAATTCCTTCCCGGTTCGCATTCGATGATGTTTATCCTGTGCCTCTCGTTTTCCGTAAGTTCCTTCAGCAGCATGAAGTTCAGACTCTTGGCGTTCTCCGTGACAAAAATGTAGAAGTCGCGCTTCTCTTCGTTCTTCAGAAGCTCGGTCCAGGTCGAACCGACATTCTCGCTGTCTATAAGGTATGCGGGCAGTTTAGTTCCAAACAACATAGTTTTCTACCATAGACATAATAACATCAATTCACCCTTTTGACCAACCGGACGCACGTAAAGAAAGACATCGTCCTTTGATGACGATGTCTTTATCAACCATTTATGACGTATGAGATACCAGCCAGTCCGTTATCTCTTCAAGTCTTCTGATGCGGTGCAGAGGCTTCCCTGAACGCGACAGTTCATGGTTCTCTCCCTTGAATCCGCAGATGCGCGTCTCCACGCCTTTCCACTTCAAAGCGGAGAACAGCTGCAGCGCTTCAGGGAACGGACAGCGGTAGTCCTCCGTCGACTGGATGAACAACGTAGGAGTCACGGCATTCTCCACATACTTCAGAGGCGAACGGTCCCAGAACAGCTCGATGGCCTTTCTGTCCAGAGGTATGCCGTTCTCGTACGTCGTGTCATATGAATAATCCGAATAGTAGAAATCGGCCACTCTGTTAGAGATCGATCTCTGCGATGCCGCAGCCTTGAACCTGTCGGTATGCGTGACGATCCAGTTGGTCATGTATCCGCCGTATGATCCGCCGGTAACGGCAAGTCTTTCCGGATCTATCGGATACAGCTCAAGAGCCTTGTCTACGAAAGCCATGATGTCGAAATAGTCGGTTGCGCCATAGTGCTTTATATAGTTCGCAAACGCATCGCCCTTTCCGTCCGAACAGTGAGGATTGCAGAAGATGACGAAATAACCCTTCGATGCCCATACCTGCATCTCATGGTAGAAGACTTCGCCATAGGCGGTCTTCGGGCCTCCATGGATATCCAGGATCATCGGATACTTCTTTGAAGGATCATAATCTATAGGCTTCAGAGCCCATCCAACTATCTCGTCTTCGTTGAAACAGGTGAAACGCTCGGGCTTTGCGACATATCTGTCCTTCAGTACTTCTTCGTTCACGAAAGTAAGCTGCCTGAACGAAGGAGCTTCATACACTTCCTGAAGTTTCATGTCTCTCATGGCGATGAC
>JAGACP010000155.1 GCA_017614055.1 Erysipelotrichaceae bacterium
GAGCGGAGACAACGTCCTGATCTTCATCGACAGAGGAATACTCGACGACATGTCCTATGTAGGAAAGGAGGCCTTTGCCGAGATCATGAAGGAATTCGGCATGAAGCCGGAGGAACTCAACGACCGCTACGACATGGTCGTGCATCTTGTGACCAGTGCCAAGGGCAAGGAAGAGGCCTATACCTATTCGAACAATTCCGCAAGATACGAGACGATAGAACAGGCTAGAGCCATGGACGATGCCGCGCTTGAAGCCTGGAAGGATCATCCCAACAGGAAGATCATCGGCAACGAGGACATCTTCGAGGTGAAGATGCTCAAGGCCATCCAGTCGGTATTCGAATATCTCGGAGCCAACGGACCGGTCGAGAAATACAGCAAGTATCTCATCGAAGTCAACGACGACGTGCTTGAGAAGTTCGCCCAGGAGGCCAACTACAACTGCAGCCACATTATCCAGCACTACCTCACTTCCGACAACGGATATGAAAGAAGGATCAGGGCGAGATACAAGGGAGACGACATCCTGTATTCTTATTCCGAAGCGAATTACCTTTCTACAAACGAGAGGATCAAGGTCGACCGCGTCCTGACGGAAAGACAGTACAAGGACTACAAGCATCAGATAGACGAAAGCATCGCAGTTACAGACAAGATGCGTTATTCCTTCATCAAAGACGGTCTGTTCTACAAACTCGACGTCTTCGACTTCGATACGACCAAGGGTCTGATATCGATTACCGATACAGCAGAGGGCAAAAAGGCCGCTCTGCCTGACTATGTCACCGTGATCAAGGATGTCACGGGCGACGTGAACTACAAGAACTATTTCCTCGCAAAATCACAGAAGTACTAGAATGATCAGATACTCCGATCTAAACGAGAATCAGAAACTGGCTGTCACCGATGAAGCCAGACATCTTCGCATAATCGCAGGAGCCGGGTCGGGAAAGACCAGGGTTTTGACCATGCGCATTGCGTATCTGATCGAGAAGAAAGGGGTAAAGCCTTATCACATCCTGGCCATCACCTTCACCAACAAGGCCGCCAGGGAGATGAAGAACAGAATCAACGAGATGCTTCAGGAGGATGCGACGGGATGTCAGATATCGACCATCCATTCGCTGTGCATGAGGATACTTTCCGAAGACATAACGGCACTCAACTATCCCAAGAACTTCACGGTGGTGGATGCGGAGGACCAGCGGCAGGTCCTGAAAGAGGCGTACAAGGAACTCGATCTGGACAAGAAGGAGTATCCCTACGGTTCGATGCTGGACTATATCGCCGACTGCAAATACCAGGGAGTGACGGGCGATAAGGCGATAGAATACACCTACGGCGAAGAGAAACTCATCGCCAAGGCCAAGGTATACGCATATTACGAGAAAAGGCTTCAGCAGCTGTATGCCCTGGATTTCGATGACCTGATCCTGTTCACTACCAGGCTTTTCAGACTGTATCCGGAGATACTGAAGAAATGGTCCAGCAGGTTCCACTACATCCATGTGGACGAGTTCCAGGATGTCGACAGGGAACAGTATCTGCTTATAAGACAGCTGGCTACGGTCCATGACAACATCTACGTGGTGGGGGATCCCGACCAGACGATATATACCTGGAGAGGTGCGGATGTCAACATCATCGTCAACATGGACAAGGATTTCAAGGATACCAAGACCATCATCCTCAATCAGAACTATCGTTCAACCAACAACATCCTTTCAGGAGCCAACAGCGTAATCTCCTACAACAAGGCCAGAGTCGAAAAGGAACTGTTCTCGAAGAACGGTGACGGTTCGAAGATCATCCACAAGGCCTGCGTATCGGAGACTGCCGAAGCAAACTATGTGGTGAACCAGATAATGAAGCTGCACAGCGACGGCTACAACTACAGAGACATGGCCGTTCTTTACCGTGCCAACTATCTTTCAAGGGAGATAGAGAAAGTGCTCATAGAGAACAGGATCCACTATGTGATATACGGAGGTCTGCGTTTCTATGAAAGGATGGAAGTGAAGGACATTCTGGCTTATCTCAGGATGATAACCAGATCCGACGACCTGGCATTCATCCGCGTCATAAACACGCCAAGAAGGGGCATAGGAGCCAAGACGCTCGATGCGATATCTTCATTGGCGATGGAAAACGGCATCAGCATGTACGAAGTCATCAAGAACGGCATGTATCCCAAGAACAAGGATACTTTCGGCAGTTTCGTGAAGATGGTCGAGAAGTGGAAGGAAGACATGAAGACCATGGATCTGGAACTTCTGTTCCAGGAAGTTCTTAATGATTCCGGATACAGGACTATGCTTGAGAAGGACAACGAGACGGAGCGTCTGGAGAACGTGAAGTCTCTGCTTGACGACATCAAAGAGTATTCGGACAACTATCCCGATTCTACTCTGGACGAGTATCTGCAGATGATAGCTCTGTATACGGAAAGAGAATCGCAGGAAGTGGACGACGTCATAAGTCTTTGCACCGTGCATTCCGCCAAGGGTCTTGAATTCGAAGTCGTGTTCGTCATCGGTCTTTCCGAAGGAATATTCCCTTCGGAAAGGACGCTTGCGGAAGGGACCAAGGGTCTCGAGGAAGAAAGAAGGCTGGCATATGTGGCCTATACCAGGGCGAAGAAGCTTTTGTATCTGAGCGAATCGAACAGTTTTTCATACGTCATCCAGTCTTCGAAGACCGCATCGAGGTTCATCGCGGAGATAGATGACAGATACATAGATCATATAGACGAGAAACCTACAGGAAGATCATCGATCTTCGATCAGGACATCGTGATCGAAAGGAAGCAGGGAAAACCTTCCGGAACCATATACAGGAACGGAGACGTCGTGATATCCGAGAAATACGGGGAAGGCGTCGTCATCGAGAGCGATCCCGACGTTCTGACCATCGCGTTCTCCCATCCTCACGGCATAAAAAAAATACTTGCGAAGCATCCGTCGATCAGGAAGAAGACAAGGGAAGACTACAGCTGAGTATTTCCGAACTGTTCAAGCATTACGATACCGTCCAGATTCGAAAGACGGTATTTTTTATCGTCATGGGTA
>JAGACP010000156.1 GCA_017614055.1 Erysipelotrichaceae bacterium
CTATCATCACGCGGTTGCTGAAGGAACTTATGAGACGGAAAGAAAGCTGGCTCGTTCCTGTCAGACAGACGAAACTGTAACTGCTGTTTCTGCTTTTCCTGATCATCCTGCACAGCATATCGAGATGATCGTCATCGTGCGACAGCATCACTCCCAGATCTTCGATCACTACCGTCACTTCCGGATCTTCCCTGTCCAGTATCATGAACAGATATCTTATGTCATCGGTATCTTCATACCTCAGGGAATCATTCAGACAGGCATTCCTGTATTCATCGTGCGATATCACGACCGTCTGCCTTCCGTTTTCCTCAAGAGTGTTCAGTATCATGTTTATCTCTTTCTTTCTCGAAGAATAAAGCAGGATATTATCTTTTATGCTGTAGTGCAGCACATCCCTGTAGCCGTTGATGTAGTCGTCCTTCACTCCCAGAACGAAACAGTCGGATATCCTGATGTCCTTCCTTCTCTCTGAAGCAGGCGGAAGGAAATCAAGCCTGTCAGGATACATGCCCAGACTGTCGCATATCTCGAATATCCTGCGGACATAGTAACTCGCCTCGGTCATCTGTTCCCTGTTTAATATCGTTTTCTGCTTCACCGTCTCCAGCGATTCATCGAGCAGCGATATCGCATAAGGATCATTCCCGTTGATATCTTTCCTGCTGTATAAACTTCTTGCGTGCGTCAGCGTATCGTCGACTCTCATTAGAAACTCTCCCGGTCCGTTCAGATACGCGGCATCCTTTGTCCTGATGATGTCCAGTGAATCTTTCTCTTCAAACAGTTTCAGCGAGATCTTGAAACGGGAATTCGACCAGATCTCGTCGTCGATGTTTCCTGACGGCTTCTGGGTCGCCAGGATAAGATGCAGGCCGAGACTTCGTCCTATTCTCGAGATCGATATCAGTTCCCTGATCTGTTCCGAATGTTCTTTCTTCAACTCGACGAACTCGTCCACCACGACAAGAAGATGAGCCAGAGGTTCAAGATCATAGCCGCTGATACTTTCAAGATAATCATCGATATCCATGATGGGCCTGTCCGTAATCTGAGATACCTGCCTGAACAGTCTCTGTCGTCTCTGACACTCGTTCTTCAGAGATATCACCAGCCTGTCAAGGACATTGTTTTCCAGATTGGTTATGGAAGCGATGACATGCGGAAGCGTCCGTTTCCTTTCTGACAAAGATCCGATGATACCTCCGCCCTTGTAGTCGACAAGCACGATATTCAGATATCTTGGCGAATACCTTATGCACAGAGACAGAAGCATCGATATTATCAGTTCCGACTTCCCCGAACCGGTGGAACCTCCTATCAGTCCGTGCGGCCCCTGCCTGCTTTCGTGCAGATCGAAAGACATTATTTCTCCGTCACAGTATGCGAAATCCGCCTTAAGATCCGTATGCCCTGATAAATATGATTCTCTGATGTCGAAATTGCTGAAGACGGAAGAGAAACTCATTTCTCCCTTCCTTTCCCTGCCCGTATATTTCCCCAGATGCATGTAATGACTGTTGAAATCGATGTCCTCCTGATAACACACAAAGCGGGTCGCACCGTCTCTGTAAAGACAGGCATTGTAGTTCCTGTAGTCAATGACGGCATCGCTGTTCTTGAAGATATCGTGGATATCATCGGAGAAATATATCACATATATGTTCCTGTTCGTGAACTGACATTCACAGCTGTCTTTCATCATCAGCACAAGCGGTCTTTCCAGTTTCATCCGATCAATTTCCTGAAGTCTTCTCGCTGAACTGATGAGCATCCTCTTTCCTTTTATGAATAGATGAGGAAGATTGTATATCTCCGAAGCCAGATCCTGCTTCAGGGAGAAGATCGCGATGTTCAGATCGTGGTAATGATGCTTGTACGCAAGCTCGGTAAGGATCTTGTTGAAGAAGAAAGAGGCCTCGGACCTCCTGCATGCCACACTGGTTATCCTGTTTTCATTCAGATCGAGAAAAAAAGGAATATCATCGATGAAAGACAGATGATGCTTTATCTGCCTGAGTCTTTCATCTATCTCATCGTCACCGCTTTTCTGATAATCAAACGGAACCTCAATGACCCTTTTGCCCAGACTCAGGCGCATATATTCATCAGAGCCGGTCCCGGCATAAAACATCATCTCTCTTGCTTTGGCTAGAGAAAAGAATGAACCGTTCATCTCTTTCCTGTATCTCTCGATGTTGCCCGCGAGTTTCTTTTCATAGTTGTCGAGATATCCGATATATTCGTTTTTGACCTTGAGATATTCCTTCTTCTGAGACCTTCTGTCGATGACACTGAACAGCACAGGGATCAGGACATTCGTCGCTATCATCCCCGCAGGCATGATCAGATATACTGCTCTGTTAATGCTGTTCTGTCCGGAAAGAAGACTGCTGTAATAATTCAGGAAAGCGATACTTGATACGGACATAGCCATGACGATGCCCGGAAGAAGAGTCCTGAAGATCTGTCTGTTCTCCGTACGTCTTCTGTATGCGAAAGGTTCAAGTTCGTCGATCTTCAGCTCCTTGACCGGTTCAGCGGTATAGTAGTACGGTTCCGCCTTCACGGCTTCGTAGCGGACTATCGAAGGATCCGTGTCATGTTCCTTGAGATTGATCCTGCAGCGAAAATGATTAATGTAGAAGAAATCATCGTAGACGATGATCGTTGTTCCGTTGAATCTTACGACATCTCCCTGCTTCAGATACTGTCCTTTGTATTCCCGGTCATTGACGATCACCTCATGGTTGCTTTCGAGATATCCGTCCTTGTATATCAGATATCTGTCCTTCAGATAATCGTCAAGACAGACGATATCCGCATTGTCGCTGCAGGCAAGGATGAAGTTCCTTTTCCTGTAGAGGCCGTAATCATCCATTCCCTCGTCATCCTTGTATACATATATTTCGATATTGTACAGGTCCTCTTCCGATGTCACCAGATATCTGTCCAGACTGAGTGTCTTTATCTTCTCATTGTCGGAAAAATAATGACTGTCTTTAAGGGCAATATAGTAATTGCCCTGTTTATGATATATGAATATTCCCTTATATGAGACATCGGTCTCCTCGTTTAGAGGATATCCTTTCAGGATGGTCCTGTCCTTGATGAGAACGAACATTATCCAGTACTCACCAGGATGTTTACATAGGACTTGTATGAACCATCCTTTGTCTTCACTTCGATCCTTACGCTTCCGGGCTTTATGGCCTTTATAACGCCGCCGCTTACCGTCGCGATGGAACTGTCTTCGCTTTCATACACAAGGTCGGCTTCCTTATAATTCTCCGGAAGAGCCTTGACGATGATGCTGTAAGTCTCATTGATGTTCAGAACCTCGGCATACGAATCAAGGACGATCTTGTCTGACTTGACCGTCTCCATCGTCTTGATGTTTGCCTTGCCTTTCCTCGTGCATTTCTCCACGAAGTGACCGTTCTCGATATGATGAAGATTCCCGAATATCTGATCATCGTCATCCATGATGTGGTAAGTCTTCGAAAAACCCAGACTGGCCATCTTGGTCTTGCTGGTATTGATCATAAGATCCATCAGCCAGTAAAGCGAGACATCGCCGCAGATCTTCACGTTCTCGTTCTCCTTCGAGATCTCCTGCAGAGCCGAGTAGCTGATGTCGCTCGACTGTTTCGACACTTCTCCCGATTCGTCATACAGATGCATCGTGCTCTTCACTTCGGCCTTTACTCCCGTATCGAGTTCGATGTCGGCCAGATTGAAACCTGCAGCCTCAAGTGAGACATTGATGCCCATGGCTGCCTTGCCGGAAGCGTTGATGATCGCATCGAAATTGCTGACTCTGTCATTTATGAAACGTATCGATCCGTTCTTCGTCTCGAAACCTATCTGATGACTGTTGTACAGTACCGCCTCTATCTTCCCGGAAGCATACAACTTGATAAGCAGATCCATGCATATCTTTGCGGTAGGTACGTTGGGGATGGGCGTCTTGATCTTGCAGATCGGGATGGCGGCCTCGATCTTGTCCTTCATCGGATTAACCGTCGACTTGAGCATAGACACGAAAGAGGAAGAATCAAGATCCTTGAAATCAAGATAATAGTTGCCGTACTTTCCGTCGGATACGCCCATCTTCTGGGTCGTATTCATGCTGACGGTGAAGAAGCAGTTCTTCAGGTCATTTTCCTCATATGCCCATCTGACCGTCGGTTTGACGTTCTTGACGTCAAGGTCGAGATAGAAGTTCAGTCCCTCGACGTTCTTCGAGACATGAACGTCTATCCCCGATGTATTGACGGTATACGATATCCTGAATCCATCCTTGTTGAAGACATGATTGTTGCTTGCCAGAAGATTGTAGTTCTCATTATGATATGCGGAATCCTCGGGATAGTACGGAATGACTTCGGCTTCGGTGAAATCGATCTCGAAACTGTCGGTCAGTTCAAAATGCGAGAACACCTCCTCGAATCTGGCTTCTCTTCCGGAATAGCCGTCTTCACCGACATCGGTGACAACCTTGTAGGTATTATCTTCGATGAAGATATCGCCTACCTTCAGTTCATCCGCACCTTCTTTTATCTCATTGACATACGCATATTCAAACATTGAAGCCGGATCGGAACTGTTGATGTATCCAACAGCCTTTCCGATACATTCCCTCGCCTTGTCTTCACCGACTTTTCCGTCCGGACTTATTCCTTTATCGATCCATCCTATATTCACGAAATGATCGAAATGATCTTCCTTTATGCCCATCAGGTTCCCCAGAGTATCGCACATGAAAGAATATTCCAGTTCATCTTCAGGCTTCACCTCTTCATGTTCGAGGACTCCCCAGTCGGCAAGATGACCGATGTTTATCTCAATGTTTCTTTCGTCCGACAGTCCGCTTGCGATTGCCAGGTCATTGAGATACGCTTCTACGGTATACGGAGCATCCGCTCCACAGGCTGCGCAGGTAACAAGCAACAGCAGACCCGTGAAGCAGATGCATGCCTTCTTAATCAAAGTTTCCCGCATTGGCTACGATCGTAGATTCAAGCGAATCGTAATCGGAAACAGTCGCATCAAGGAAACCGGCATATGATTCAAGCACTTCAGACTCCTCGATGAAGCGGGTCGAGAACTTCTGAAATGCCGCCAGCAGCCTTTCCTGTCCGTCCGACTGCCAGATGCTGCTGAGCTCGTTCATCATCCTGTTCACGCCGGAAAGGATGTCGTCGAGACTCGCGTTGCAGCTGCGGATCTGGGCAGCGATATTGCTGACTTCGCTCAGCGAAATGTTGATCTGATCCATCATTGCCTCCTTCTAGGTAGCCAGACGCGATGCCTGGGCGGTGATCTCGTCCTGGGTCTCGCGGTAGGCTCTGGCGGAGTTCTGCAGGAAATCCGCATACTGTCTCATGATGATCGAAATCTGCCTCAGATCATCTTCAAACGTCTTTATCTGGTTGGTGAAGGCGATATTGTCCTTCCCCTTCCATGACATAGACATCCTGTCGACCTGATCGTAGATAGCCTGATAAGTACGGTCATAATCTTGATTGGCTTGGCTGATGTTGACGGCGACACTTTCAAGTCTTTCAGGTTCAACCATAATTGATCTCATGTTAGTCTTTACCTCCTAATCATAATTAACGGGAAATGACCGGATTCCTAGCCATAAACACAAAAAAACGGGAATCGCTTCCCGTTTTCTTTTTCCTATGTTTATTTATGGCTATACGACCTTCAGTATTTCACTTAGATCTTTCCTTGGACGGAGGGCAGGTTCTTCTCCCGCCTTGCCTATGGCGATCACCGGAAGAACCATCTCGTCTTCAGGGATATTGAAATATGCCCTGATCTTCTCCACATCTCTGAGTCCCATGATCAAAGTGTCATAGCCCATTTCCTTGGCCTTGAGCAGCAGATAGGCATTCTGCAGTCCGAGGTCATATCCTCCCCAGACATC
>JAGACP010000157.1 GCA_017614055.1 Erysipelotrichaceae bacterium
AACTTCTGTCCGTTATCTTTATCCTGCACTTTCACTCTGAAGCCGTACCAGTGTCTGCCGATGCTGTCTTTGGCGGCTCTGTCGACTTCGATATCCGCCAGATCCGATCTGATCGAAGATATCGCTTCGGCATAGACATCGCCGAACAGCTGTATCTGCTGCAAGGTCCCTATATCGACTTTATAGTTCTTCATTCGACACCCCACTTTGCATATCCGTAGTCGGGATTCTGGACACACAGTTTTCCTCCGGTAACTTCGATGAAAGTACCGGTCAGGTAAGATGCCTGTTCGCTTGCCAGGAACAGTACCGCCCTGGCGACGTCGTCAGGCTTGCCCAGCCTTCGTAAAGCTATCTGCGCGACCATCGCGTCGTGTCTCTGAGCCACGACTTCTTTCGTCATGCCCGTCTCGATGACTCCCGGTATGAAACCGTTGACCCTGATATTGAAAGGAGCGAATTCCGCAGCCATGGTCTTGGTCAGAGAATACACAGCAGATTTCGATGCCGCATAGGCACCTGAACCGGCAGAACCGATCAGCGCCGCGAACGAGCAGGCATTGATCAGCACGCCTCCGTCTTTCTCCATGGCCTTCTTCGCTTCAAGACCGCAGAGGAACACCGAACGCAGATTGACGTTCATGACCCTGTCCCACAGTTCCACGGACATATCCTGCAGCGCGGACTGCGGATAGATGCCCGCATTGTTGACGAAGACATCGAGCTTTCCGAAATCATTCAGCGCTTTCTCAAACAGTTCTTTGACCTGCTTCTCATCGGCGACATTCACGACGTAGGCTTTCACCTCGCCATACCGCTTCAGTTCTTTCTCGACATCTCTTACAGCTTCCTCATTGAGGTCGCAAAGGAACACCCTTGCGCCTTCCCTGAGAAAAGCTCTGGCTATCGCAAAACCGATACCTTCCTTGCTTCCGGCACCGGTGATGCCTACGACTTTTCCTTTGTAATTAAGTTCCATCGCTCCTCCTTGTCAGTAATCGATGACTCCGCCCTCGCTGGCGGAAGTCGCATATTTCTCATAAAGACCGATATAACCCTTCCTGAATTTTGGTTCAGGTCTCTTCCAGTTCTTCTTCCTCTCGGCAAGCTCTTCATCCGATACATGAAGATGGATCGACTGCTCAGGTATGTTTATGGTGATCTCATCGCCGTCTTCGACCAGACCGATCGGACCGCCCTCGGCAGCTTCCGGCGATATATGTCCGACGAAACAGCCGTTGTTGGTACCGGAGAAACGCCCGTCCGTAACGATGGCCGTCGACAGCGCCAGACCGGCGCCTACGAGATATTTCATCGCCTTGAACATTTCCCTCATGCCCGGACCGCCTTTCGGTCCTTCATATCTGATGACCACGACATTGCCCGCCTTGATCTCATTGCTGAGGATGGCGTGTTCGGCCTCTTCCTCGCTGTTGAAGACTCTTGCCGTTCCCGTGAATACGTGCATCTTAGGATCGATGGCCGAAGGCTTTGTTATGCCTGTTTCAGGAGCCAGGTTGCCCCTGACGACACAGATGCCTCCAGTTCTTGAGAATGGCTCCTCGACTGTCTTTATGACCTTTGAATCAGAAGATGCATATCTGACATTTTCCAGGTTCTCTTTCACCGTCTTTCCCGTAACGGTCATGCATCCGGTATGAAGCAGTCCTTCAAGATGCTTCATCACCGTCGGAATGCCTCCGTCATGATAGAGATCCTCGACATTGTATGTGGCAGCAGGATTTATCTTTACGATCAGCGGCGTATCCTTTCCGATGGTATCGAATTTCTCCATGATCTTCTTGGAAGGTATGCCTATCTCCCTGGCCAGCGCCAGCAGATGCAGTACGCCGTTGGTAGATCCGCCCGTAGCGTTGAGTACTCTTATCGCATTATCGATGGCTTCTTCAGTGATGATGTCCCTCGGCAGGATGTTTTCCTTCACCAGATGCATGATCGCTTCGCCTGTCGCAAATCCGCATCTGCTTCTTTCGGCATATACCGCCGGAATCAGTGCACCGCCCGGCAGGATCATGCCCAGCGCTTCCGTTATGCAGCACATCGTGTTTGCCGTACCATAGAATGAACAAGATCCGCATCCCGGCGCCACCTTGTTTTCAAGATCATACAGAGACTCCTCGTCCAGCGTTCCGGCACTCAGCATGCCGCAGCCTTCCGAAAGAGAAGTGAGATCGCTCTTCCTGCCGTCGAACACCACTCCTCCCTGCATCGGTCCGCCCGGGAGGATGATTGTCGGAAGATTCAGTCTGACGGCTGCCAGAAGAAGTCCCGGAACATTCTTGTCGCAGGATCCCAGCAGGACCAGTCCGTCCAGCTGATGGGCTTCGGCCATTATCTCGATGTCATATGCCAGAAGGTCCCTGGAAGGAAGGCAGAAGTTCATTCCCCTGTTTCCCTGGGCCGTTCCGTCGCATACTCCCGTGACGCCGAATTCAACCGGTGTTCCTCCGGCTGCATAGATGCCGTATTTCACATGTTTCGCAAGTTCCCTGAGATTATAGTTTCCAGGAACCACCTCGCTCCAGCAGTTGGCGATGCCGATGATGGGCTTCGACAGATCCTTGTCCGAAAAACCCATCGATTTATACACCCCTCTGTTGAAACAGAAGTCAGGTCTCTTCAGTATTTTTTCACTTCTCATATGATCATTCCCCTGTCCTTGGCCATCCTGTAGGCGACATCAAGTATCATGTCCTCCTGTCCGCCCACGGTCTTCATGCGTCCAAGCTCAGCCAGGATGTCTCTTGCATCCAGACCATACTTGTCGGCAGCGCGCTTCGCATGAAGGAAGAAACTGCTGTAGACACCCGCATAGCCGATGGTCAGCGCATACTTGTCTATATCCATGGAGACACCCATGCTTCTGACTTCATCTTCAGCAACATCCATCAGAGGATAGAGTTCCTCTCCTGTCTCATAGCCCGCCTTGTCAAGGACAGCCTGCAGCACTTCGTGCATGGCGTTGCCCGCACCGGCACCCAGTCCGATCAGCGTTCCGTCTATGTAGTCGCATCCCGCTTCGATCGCGGTCAGTGAGTTTCCTATCGCCAGACCCAGGTTGTTGTGGGCATGGAAACCTACCGGGATGGAAACGTTGGCCTTCAGGGCATCGATGCGCGCCTTCACCATCGAAGGTATCATCGCCCCGGCAGAGTCTGCGAGATATATGACATCGGCACCGTAGCTTTCAAACAGCTTGGCCTGTTCCACTATCGTATCCGGTTCCCTCATGTGGCTCATCATCAGGAAGCCTATCGCCTCCATACCGATACTCTTGGCATGACGTATGTGTTCAGCGCCCGTATCGGCCTCCGTGACATGCGTAGCGACTCTCACGGAACGTACTCCTATTTCATAAAGCTTGTCCAAAGCTTCGATTGTTCCTATGCCCGGTATAAGCAGCGTACCGATCGTTGCGTCGCCCTTGTTTTCGACGGCGGCTCTCACCAGGTCATATTCGTCGCACTTCGAGAAACCATACTGGATCGAGGAACCTTCCAGTCCGTCTCCGTGCCCTACTTCGATCTTGCGGCATCCCGCCTTGGCAAGACCTCTGGTGATCGCCCCGACCTTTTCAGGCGTGTATGTATGTGCTATCGCATGACTGCCGTCACGCATCGTCGTATCGATTATCGTAATCTTACGCATTTTCGTTCTCCTTCAGATATTTGCCTGCCCACTCGTCAGCCAGGGCGGTAGCGGCACTGGTGATGATATCCAGATTCCCGGCATATTCAGGAAGCGAATCCCCCGCTCCCTTGACCTTGATCATCGTCACGATGCATTGCTTGACTTCGTCATAGTAAGGTCCCGACAGCAGCTGATAACCGGGAACATATTCCTTGATCTTGGAAACGATGTCATGTACGGATTCGATTATCTTCTCCATGTCCGGCTCATCTTCCGTAACGCAGTACACCGTATTCCTCATCATCAACGGAGGTTCGGCAGGATTCAGGATGATGATGGCCTTGGATCTCTCTGCCCCTCCGACGACTCTCAGACCGGCAGCTGTGGTCTCCGTGAATTCATCGATGTTTGCCCTGGTTCCCGCACCGGCACTCTTTGACGATATCGTCGATACGATCTCGGCATATTTCACTTTCTGCACC
>JAGACP010000158.1 GCA_017614055.1 Erysipelotrichaceae bacterium
TTCCAACGGCTATGTGGATGCAAGAGTCCTGAACAACGTCATTTCAAACAAGCCGGTCCTTCAGCCTGACAAGAACGACATCATTGACATGGTCAAGGATCTGCAGAAGTCTGACACGAGATACTACAGCGACATCCTCGGAACGAAAGAAGAACCAGAACCTGCTCCGGCGGTCAAAGTGAAGGAAGAGAAGCCGGAAGAAGAAACGGAAGAGAAGCCTTACTACGGCTTCATGTCCGATTTCCTCGATGATCTCAAGAAGAAGATGTACGAGGAAGACGAGAGACTTGCCAGGGAAGACGAGGAGTTCAAGGGCATCTACGACAAGCTCCACGACATCTATCCTTATCTGACCAGGGAGTTCATGAAGAACGTCTATTTCATGAAAGACGACATCATGCAGGAATATCCTCTCAATGTGAAGATAATCATCCTGCACCGCATACAGTTCAAGGAAGTAGAGAACCTGAGGCAGTTCGTGGAGATAGCTCTCAACCACAACTATGCGATCAATGCCGATGAGAACAAGCTCATCGTCGACGCTTTCAAGCAGCATGTGAATGTCGACGGCAAGATCATCACGTCGATCTTCGAAGTCGCCAACCAGAGCGCGCTGCTGGATGCGGATTACGTAGGCTACAGAGTATTGTTTGAAGAAGAATCCGAGTGAGGTAAGATATGAAGAAATTATATGATGACGATCTGATGGACAACGATGACGAGACGGTGACGATCCCTGATTTCGTCGAAGACAAGACGGAGACCAAGACGTCGATGACCGATTCGACGAGCGTGGACATGTCCATCTTCAAGATGTCGGACGACGAGCTTTATGACGACGACGATCTTGACGATGACGACAGCGTCCTTGAACCAAGGAAAAAGGGTTCGGGAGCCACCATCACCCTCTGTCTGATACTTATTTTCCTGCTGCTGGCTACGGCAGGTGCTGCGGTCTATTATGCACTGAAGCAGAGGACCGCCTATCAGGATGCCAACACCAAATATCTGCAGCTTCAGGCCAACCAGGAAGCTTTCCAGAAGCAGCTGGCCGAGAAGGATGCGCTGATCGAGGAACTGAACAAACAGATAGAAGAACTCAAGAATGCGACTCCTGCCGTGACAGGCTCAAGATATGTGGTGACCGACGGACCGCTGACTTTCAGGGTCACGCCTACATTCGACAGCGAGACGACCACGTATGAAGGAAAGTCGTCTGCGCAGAACGGCGAGACATATACCGTACTGGAGGTCATAGACGACCAGTATGATGAGGGCAGAAGATGGGCGAAGATAGCCGAGGACGTCTATTTCCAGATCGGCTACATGGATGCCGTCTGGGCTGAACCGGTCAACTAAAGCAGGTCGAATACCTGCTTCTTTGTTTTATGAACGAGATAATCAAGATAAGAGGCAACAGAAAACTTAACGGCGAGGTCACGGTTTCTTCCTGCAAGAATTCAGCGGTGGCCATCCTTCCGTCGGTAGTCCTGGCGAGCGAGATCGTCAGACTTTACGACGTTCCGGAGATAGAGGACGTCAAGGTGCTCGTGAAGCTTCTCGAGCTTCTCAACGTGAAGGTAGAAGAAAGCGACGATGACGAACTGACGATAGATCCTACCAGGATCGCGAATGTGGATCTTCTGGACGAGGATGTCATGAAGCTCAGGGCTTCCTATTATTTCATGGGAGCGCTGCTGGGAAGGTTCAGACATGTGAAGATGTATTCTCCTGGCGGATGCAACCTGGGCCCAAGACCCATCGATCTGCATCTGAAGGGTTTTGAAGCCCTGGGTGCAACGATCAGCCAGGAAGGCAACATCATCGAGCTCAACGCCGAAGAACTTGTCGGCGACGACATATATCTGGATTTCGCATCCGTCGGTGCGACGATCAACATCATGCTGGCGGCATGCTTCGCCACCGGAAGGACGACGATCGAGAATGCGGCCAAGGAGCCGGAGATCATCGACCTGTCTTCCATGCTCAACAAGATGGGAGCGCAGATAAGAGGTGCGGGAACATCCAGGATAACCATCGACGGCGTGTCCAGACTGAAGGGCTGCATTCACGATATCATTCCTGACCGCATCGAGGCTGGAACATACATCATCGCAGCGGCAGCCTGCGGGCAGGACGTCATCATCAAGAACGTCATTCCTCAGCATATCGAAGCTTTGCTGTCGAAGCTTGAGGACATGGGCGTCAAGCTGATGCAGGGTCCGGACTTCGTAAGAGTGCTTGAATCGGACGATCTCAAGCCTGTCGACATCATAACCCAGCCGTTCCCGGGATTCGCGACGGATCTCCAGCAGCCGCTGACTGCTCTGCTTACCAAAGCCAACGGCGATTCGCATATCGAAGAGACCATCTACCTTGAGCGTTTCAAGCACTGTGCGGAACTGAACAAGATGGGCGCCAACATAGAATTTGAAACCGGAAACAGTCACATACACGGTCCGACGCCTCTGAAAGGCACGGACATCTTCGCGACGGATCTGCGCTGTGGGGCATCGCTCGTCATAGCTGGACTCATGGCCGAAGGGGAGACGAACATCCACAATGCGTACCATATCTACCGCGGATATGATTCCATCGTGGACAAGCTCAAGGCGCTCGGTGCGGATATTCAGTAAAGTGCTTGAATAATCATATTTAAATATGTTATATTGATTAGGCGTAAACTTACTTTGGATTGACTGAGATATCCAAGGCGGAAGGGAGAACAAGATGAAAAAAGGTGTACATCCGGAATACTATACTGTGACGGTGACCTGCGCCGGCTGCGGAACCACATTCGAGACCGGTTCGACCAAGAAGGAAGGCATCAAGGTAGATACCTGCTCGAACTGCCATCCATTCTTCACCGGAAGACAGAGATTCGCTGCTTCACAGGGTAGGATCGAGAAGTTCAACAAGAAGTACGGCTTGAACGACAAGAAATAATAGAGGCTGGTCCTCTATTTTTTTCGTTATAATAAGATTGTTGAGGTAAATGATATGTATCAGAGTTATCGTGACGGCTGGATCGAGACGATCAGCGGCTGTATGTTTGCGGGCAAGACCGAGGAACTGATCAGAAGGATCAAGGTCCTTGAATTCGCCAAGAAAGAGATAATGGTCTTCAAACCGGTCATAGACAACCGTTATTCGGATACCAAGGTCGTATCCCATGCGGGTTCGTCCGTCGAATCCCATGCGGTAAATGACGCCCTGGAGATCCTTGAGATGGTTAAGGATACCACCCAGGTGGTGGCGATCGACGAGGCGCAGTTCTTTGACGACAATCTGTGCGACGTGGCCAACGAACTGGCTGACAGGGGCATCAGAGTCATGTGCGCGGGACTGGATACCAATTTCAAGGGCGAACCTTTCGGTCCGATGCCTCTTCTGATAACCGAAGCGGAATTCGTGACCAAGCTGGCCGCCGTCTGCAACAAGTGCGGTGCTCCTGCCACAAGGACCCAGAGGATCATCGACGGCAAGCCTGCCTCATACAATGATCCGATCATCCTGGTCGGCGCTTCCGAGAGCTACGAGGCGAGATGCCGCCACTGTCACGAGGTTCCTGACAAGCCTAAAGTGAAGCTGGGATAAGCATATGGATGCAAGAATAGTAAAACTGCAGGAAATAGAGAAAAGATATCTGGAGATAAGCGATCTTCTGATGCAGGAAGAGAATGTTTCCGATGTCAAGAAATACACGAAACTGTCCAAGGAACAGGCTTCTTTGAAAGGGGCCTACGATGCCTATCAGGAATACAAGAAATACAGTTCGATAATCGAAGACGGCCAGGAGATGCTCAAGGACGAAGACGAAGAGATCCGTATGATGGCCCAGGCCGAGATCGACGATGCGCAGCAGCACCTTGAAAAGCTCGATTCCCGCATCGAGGAACTGCTTCTTCCCAGAGACCCGGAAGACAGCTACGACTGTCTGGTGGAGATCAGGGGAGCCGCAGGCGGAGATGAAGGAAACATCTTCGCGGGAGATCTTTTCAGGATGTATTCATACTATGCCGCCAACATGGGTTACAAGCTGGAGGTCATGGAGTCATCCGAATCCGAAGCGGGAGGCTATGCGCTGATCAGCTTCAGCGTCAAGGGCAACGACGCCTACCGTCATTTCAAGTTCGAA
>JAGACP010000159.1 GCA_017614055.1 Erysipelotrichaceae bacterium
ATTGATTGGGATAAAATAAAAGTAGAAATGATCGAAAGAAGTGCAGGTATTCTTTTACCTATATCATCGCTTCCCGGACCTTACGGAATAGGAACTCTGGGGAAACAGGCCTATGCCTTCGTGGATTTCCTGGTGAAGGCGAAGCAGTCGTACTGGCAGGTACTGCCGATAGGACATACCAGCTACGGCGATTCTCCTTACCAGTCTTTTTCTTCGTTTGCGGGCAATCCTTATTTCATCGATCTGGACCTGCTGGCCAAGGACGGACTTATCAAGAAGAAGGAACTCAGGCTTCTTTCAAAGATGGATGACAGGGAAGTGGATTACGGATATCTGTATGAATACCGCTATGACGTGCTGTTCGAAGCTTACCAAAACGGCTGGAAGAGATACAGGAATCAGATAAAGAAGTTCGTCAGAAACAATCCGTGGGTGGAAGACTATGCCCTGTTCATGTCGCTCAAGGAGAATTTCGGCATGGTGTCGTGGCTTGAATGGCCTGACGACATCCGTCTGAGGAAGGAAGATGCCGTAAGAAGATACAGGAAGGAACTGAAGGAAGGCATAGAGTTCTATACTTTCCTGCAGTATCTGTTCGAGAAGCAGTATCTTGATCTCAAGAAGTATGCCAATGAAAAAGGCATAAGGATAATCGGAGATCTGCCTATATACGTGGCGATGGATTCGGCGGACATCTGGACGCATCCGGATCAGTTCATCCTGGATGAGAACGAGAAGCCTGAATTCGTTGCGGGCGTTCCTCCTGATTATTTCTCGAAGAACGGTCAGCTGTGGGGCAATCCGCTGTACGACTGGGATCAGATGAAGAAAGACGGATACAAGTGGTGGATCGAAAGAGTGGACGGCGTGAAGAAGTATTTCGACGTCATCAGGATCGACCATTTCCGCGGTTTCGAATCGTTCTGGGCAGTCCCTGCGAAACACAAGACGGCAAAGCACGGCCACTGGGTCAAGGGACCTGCGATCGATTTCGTAAGCGTTCTGAGAGACTGGTTCCACGACGTCGATTTCATCGCGGAGGATCTGGGAATGATCTCCGATGAAGTCAGGGTGCTGCTCGATCAGTCGGGATTCCCGGGCATGAGAGTGTTGCAGTTTGCGATGGCACCTGACGGAACAAGCAGCCACATACCGCACAATCACATCGAAAACTGCGTGTGCTACGTATCGACCCACGACAACAAGCCTATAAACGCCTGGATAGACAGCGTCAAGCCGAAGGATCTGAAATATGCGAAGGACTACTTCGGACTCAATGAAGAGGAAGGCTACAACTACGGTTTCATCAGAGGCGGGATGTCCTCGGTATGCAGGCTTTTCGTCTGTCAGATGCAGGATTACCTGGGTCTGGGGGATGATGCCACCATGAACAATCCCGGTACGCTGGGCAACTGGAAATGGCGTCTGAGGAAGGATCAGCTGAATGATGCGCTGGCGAAGAAGATCGCCTACATGACACATATATACAGAAGGGATAAACAGGAAGACTGAGGTCAAACTGTTTATCTTTTTTATGCAAGGAGACATTCACATGAAAGACAGAGAGATATTTGAACTTATCGAGAAAGAGGATCAGAGACAGCACGCCAACATCGAACTGATCGCTTCGGAGAACTACTGCAGCGAGGAAGTCAGACAGGCGACAGGCTCCATCCTTACGAACAAGTATGCCGAAGGGTATCCGGGCGCGAGATACTACGGAGGATGCGAATTCGTCGATGATGTTGAGAGACTGGCCATCGAAAGGGCGAAGAAGCTTTTCGGTGCCGAGCATGTCAACGTGCAGCCTCATTCGGGTTCCAGTGCCAACATGGCCGTCTACAGGGCGATACTGACCCAGGGCGACAGGATACTGGGAATGTCTCTTGATGCGGGAGGCCATCTCACGCACGGATACAAGCTGTCTTTCTCGGGGAAGGATTATGAGTCTTATACATATGGAGTAAACAGGGAGACCGAACTGCTGGACTATGACGAGATAGAACGCATAGCCATGGAAGTGAAACCGAAGGTCATCGTAGCGGGTGCGAGTGCCTATGCCAGAATAATAGATTACAAAAGATTCAGGGAGATCGCCGACAAGGCCGGGGCATACCTGATGGTGGACATGGCCCACGTGGCAGGTTTAGTTGCCGCAGGTCTTCATCCCAATCCCGTCGAATACGCGGATTTCGTTACCAGCACCACCCACAAGACTCTGAGAGGTCCAAGAGGAGGTCTCGTGATGTGCAAGGAACAGTATGCCAAGCAGCTGGACAAGGCCGTCTTCCCGGGCATGCAGGGAGGACCGCTGTGCCACGTCATCGCCGGAAAGGCCGTCTGTTTCTACGAAGCTCTGCAGCCTGAATTCATCGAGTATCAGAAGCAGGTGGTGAAGAATTCGAAAGTCCTTGCGGAAGCGCTGCAGAACGAAGGCTTCAGGATAGTATCCGGGGGAACGGACAACCACATGGTCCTGGTCGACGTCAAGAGCAGGACGGGCATCACCGGAA
>JAGACP010000160.1 GCA_017614055.1 Erysipelotrichaceae bacterium
AAAGTATCCATGGAGGCAAGGGTATTCAACATAAAAGCCGACGTATCACAGCTTTCCGAACTTCTTGACGAACTTTCATACAGGCTCGTCGATACGTACAACGATCATAAGATTGAATTCAACATACTTATGCTGGACTCAAGTCTTCATAAGGACATTACCGACTGGTTCTCCAAGGCTATCGGTTCTCTTCTTGACCAGCATTTCATCCTGGAAGGAAACAGCGAACAGAAGAAACTTCTTTCCGATGCCTATGCGGTATCGATATTCAGCGGCATAAAGGAGATATTCAGCAGAAGCAGCGACGTGGACGAGGAAGTCCTTAAAAAGACCGTATCCACATATCTTCATTCATATATCGTAATGCTCGACAGTGACATAAGGAGACTGGGCAGATAATATGGCATATATAGAATTCAGAAACGTATCCAAGATCTACAAGATGGGCGAGATCGAGATAAAAGCCCTCGACAACATGTCTTTCGGCATCGACAAGGGAGAATTCGTCATAATCCTTGGACCTTCGGGAGCAGGCAAGACGACTGTTTTGAACATTCTGGGAGGCATGGACAGTGTGACTAGCGGCGATGTCATAGTCGACGACAAGAACATCGCCAGTTTTGACAGGGAACAGCTCTGCCAGTACAGAAGAAACGACATCGGATTCGTCTTCCAGTTCTACAACCTCGTGCAGAACCTTACCGCCAGAGAGAATGTCGAACTGGCACTGCAGATATGCAGATTCCCGCTTGATCCCGTGAAGATGCTGAAACTTGTCGGTCTTGAAGACAGAATGGACAATTTCCCGTCCCAGCTTTCCGGAGGCGAGCAGCAGAGAGTCGCCATCGCAAGAGCAGTCGCCAAGAACCCGAAATTGCTTCTTTGCGACGAACCTACCGGTGCGCTTGACTACAATACCGGCAAACAGGTCCTCAAGGCCCTGCAGGACATGTGCTTCGAACAGCACATGAGCGTCGTAATCGTCACCCACAACTCGGCTCTGGCCCGGATGGGACACAAGGTCATCCGCGTGAAATCCGGACAGGTCGATTCGGTAGAGATCAACGAACACCCGATGAACATAGAGGATATCGAATACTGATGTTCAGACTTGATACCATCCGTCTCATAAGAAAAACCGTAAAACGCTTCCTGTCACTGACGCTCATCGTCCTGATAGGAGTGGCTTTCATGATGGGACTGATGTCCAATCCTCTGCTGATGAGGAAAAGCGTCGACGTATACGACGACGAATACAGGCTTCACGACATCCAGATCTATTCACAGTACGGTTTCTGTCTGAGGGACTACATCAAACTGCAGAAATCGGAAAATGTGAAAGACATTTTCGCATCGAAGATGATCGATGTCGAAGGAACGATATGGAATTCATCGCCGTTTGTCGTAAGAGTCAGCGAACTTGACAGGAAAGTCGACAAGCTTAAGCTGGTATCGGGAAGACTGCCTGAACAGGCCAATGAGTGCGTAGTTCTTGAGAACATTGTTGACGGCAACTATCGCATAGGTGATCATATTATCCTTTCATACGGCGATCAGGACATCAACGATTATCTGAGATTCTACGACTACATGATCGTCGGAGAAGTGGAGACGGTAGAATATACCGCAAAGATAACCGAGACTTCCAATTACAAAAACAAGGAACTGGGGATGGTCATATACATACCTAACCAGAATTTCATCTCCGATTACTATACGACCATATACATGACCATCGACGGAGCCGATCAGCTGCTTTCATATACCGATGAATACAAGGACTACATAGACGACAGAAAGACCGACATCGAAAGCATAGCCTTCGTGGAGCAGGATTATCTGAAAGGCGAGATACAGCAGAAGGCTGAAGAAGAACTCGCTGAAGCTAAGGAAGAATTCGAACAGAAGAAGCAGGAAGGCCAGGAGGAACTGCAGAAGGCCGCCGAAGAGCTCAACAGCGCAAACATCAAGATAACAACATATGAATCGGAGATCGAAGGTCTGCAGATGATGATAAGCAGGCTTGAAGCCACCGTAGACGCCCATCAGGACGATATTACAAGCGCCAATCAGGAACTGATGGAATTCTTCGACAAATACGATCTGGATCCCGCGATGTTCTACATGCAGGAAGTGAAAGACTATGCCGAGGCGTCGCTTGCGGAAGCCAAGGAAGAATATGAAAAACTCACATACATGGTCGCCAGCGCGAGAAAGCAGTATGACGAGGGACTTGAAGAATACAAGGAAGCGCTGCTGACGTTCAATGAAGAGATAGAGAAAGCCGATATCGAGATAAGAAAAGCCGAGCAGGAGATCGCTGATCTTCCCAATGCGAAGTGGACCATACTGGATCGCGATTCGCAATATTCCAGCTACATGTACGACGGAAGCTGCACGCAGATGCAGGCCATAGGATATGCGATGCCGGTGATGTTCTTCCTGGTGGCTGCTCTTGTATGTCTGACGACGATGAAACGTCTGGTAGATGAGCAGAGGGGACAGATAGGCATATTCGTTGCGCTGGGCTTCTCGAACAGACAGATAAT
>JAGACP010000161.1 GCA_017614055.1 Erysipelotrichaceae bacterium
TAGTGTCTCAGATAATGGATCGTCTCTACGCGGCTCGTGTCGTCTTCTCTGTATAAAGGAGAAAGCCTTGCGGGATACTGTCTGAGATCCAATATCCTGTGATAGTCGTCGATCTTTTCCTCCTCTTCGACGGCCACGTTGTAGGCGTCTTCCCTGCTGTCATATTTGTAGATTATGCCGAGGGTATCTTCGATGAATCCCCTGAATCCGTCGTTCTTGAGATCTCTGACATCGATGTCGTTGGTGAGAACTTCGACTACGTCGCCGTACTTCTCTTCCACGAGGTCGTACGTAGGCTTCTGTGCCAGATAGATATCATTGAGTTTATCCGCATAGGAAGCCTTCTTCTGCCTGGCAAGTTCTCTCAGCTTGAAATAATACTGCACCATCGTGCACTCCATGTAAGGATTGGTTATGAGAATATCCGTTATGCCCAGCGTGAATCTTCCCAGGATAAACAGAGGGATGAAGGTTAGCTGGGTGACGAAGATGTCGAAACGGTGGCCGTAGACCATGCGTCTTGAAAGCCTCAGCGCTTCCCTGAAATCTATGTCCGGATTCTCCGCGACGATGTACGGGATCATCATGTAGTTGTACCAGGCGATGATGCCGCCGATGATGGTCAGGTTCCACAGCATCTGCAGCAGCGCCGTCAGGAAGATGGTCAAAGATGCCTTGAGCACTCTTCTTGCCTTGTACAGGAAGAGGAATCTCGAAGACTTCGTCGTATCGTAGAGATATGATTCGAGATATACCCTTCTGAACATCACGCTGTAGGTGTATCTGATGAAGAACGATACGAACATCAGCGTCAGTGCCGCAAGGACGATGAGGATGTCGTTGCCGAAGGAACCTGAGTTAATGATCGAACTGATGGTTTCAAGAAGGATGACGAAGAATCCTCCGCTGGCCATCTTGTTTACGATGGCTGAGAAGATGCCTTTGCTTCTTTCGAACTTCACGTCGCCGACGGCGGTGATCTGTCCGTCTTCATCGACGGTCACGGGATCTTTGATCTTTACGCCGAAAAGATCATCCAGCGCTTCCGTGATGTTGGGAAGACCTACGTGATCGGTTCCCGTCTGGACGGCCTGATTGATCGTATTTTCCGATGTCATCCTGCTCTGCGAGAGCGTGGACGAGTATGCCGTTCCAAGGACGGCCGCAAAAAGACATGCGATGACCAGGATCGCATAATGGTCGATAAGCATCTTTCTTGCGCGTTTCTTGAAAAGCTTTCTGTCAAGCATCAAGAATATTATATATTAGATAGGTTCAAAAACCTAAAACTAACTGTGGCTGTCGAGCAGCTCCTGCAGCACTCTTCTTCTGGTGACGATGCCCATCAGGACATTGCGGTCGTCGACCACGGGAACGAAGTTGGCGTTGACTATCTGTTCGGCAAGTTCGTCGATTCCCGCATCGACCTTTACCGGATGGGCATAGTCTTTCCTGAGAAGCTCGGTGATCATGACGCTTTCAAGCTCCTCGAGGTCGTAGTCTTCCTCGTCGACGATATGCCACAGGATGTCTCCTTCGGATATGGTACCGAGATATTCGCCGTGCTTCGAGATCAGAGGGATGACCCTGTAGCCGTGGGCCCTCATCTTCTCGATGGCCTGTCTGACGTTCATTTTCTCGTTTAGGCAGGCGACTTCGTTCTTCGGAGTAAGCAGCAGAAGGACATTGGTCTTTTCCATACTTTCATTCTAAACGGCCAATATGAAAATATTGTGATAATGAAAAAGAGCCTTTTTTCAAGGCTCTTTATACTACGATGTTTACCACTCTTCCCTTTATGACGAAGTGTTTCCTGATCTCTTTTCCTTCGATGTATTTCTTTACGTTCTCGACCTGCAGGGCTTTCTCGTAAAGTTCCTCGTCGGAAGAACCGGTGGCGGCCGTGAAGGTTCCGCGGAGCTTGCCGTTGACCTGAACGGCTATCTCGACTTCCGATACCACCAGCTTTGATTCGTCGTATTCAGGCCATGGACGATAGTCCAGGTCATTCTTTCCGGTAAGCATCTCGTACATCTCGAGACCCAGATGCGGAGCGAATACCGACAGCATCTGCACGAAGTCTACCGCATACTCTTTGTATACCTTCTCTTCCTTGTAGCAGTCGTTGATGAAGATCATCATCTGGGAGATCGCGGTATTGAGACGCAGATTCTCGATGTCTTCGGAGACCTTCTTCACGGTGAAGTTGTAGGTATAGTCGAGCTTGCCGTCGTTGACGTCGGTGAGCTTGTCCTTCTGTTCGATGAACAGACGCCAGACTCTCTCCAGCCATCTGTGCGCGCCATCGATGCCCTGGGTCGACCAAGGCTTGTCCGCCTCCAGCGGTCCCATGAACATCTCGTAGAGTCTCAGCGTATCCGCGCCGTACTGTTCGACGATGTCGCTCGGATTCACGACGTATTCAGGATACCTCTTGCCCATCTTGATGTTGTTGGAACCGAGGATGTAACCCTGGTGGACGAGCTTCTGGAAAGGCTCGGCCGTAGGCGCAAGACCCTTGTCGTAGAGATAGTTGTTCCACATGCGCGCGTAAAGCAGATGTCCTACCGCGTGCTCCGGACCGCCGATGTAGAGATCTACCGGCATCCAGTGCTCAAGCAGCTTCTGATCCGCGAATTCTCTGTCGTTGCGGGGATCGATGTATCTGAGGAAATACCACGATGAACCGGCGGAACCAGGCATGGTAGAGGTCTCCCTCTTTCCCTTCTTGCCGTGGTATTCGACGTTCACCCAGTCTGTCGCCTTGTCAAGCGGAGCTCCGGTCTTGCTTGGACCGTAGTCGTCCAGTTCAGGAAGGATCAGCGGAAGATCCTCGTCGTCGAGTACTCCCACCGTTCCGTCTTCATAATGTATCACAGGGATAGGCTCTCCCCAGTATCTCTGTCTGGCGAAGATCCATTCTCTGAGCTTGTAGTTGACTTTCTTCTTGCCTATCTGTTTCTCTTCCAGCCACTCCAGCATCTTCTCTATCGAATCTTCCTTGTTCAGGCCGTCGATGAAGCCGGAATTGATGTGCAGACCGTCTTCGGTATAAGCCTCTTTCGATACGTCTCCTCCTTCGAGCACAGGGATGATGTCCAGATCGAACTTCTTCGCGAATTCATAGTCTCTCTCGTCATGGGCAGGGACCGCCATGATCGCGCCTGTTCCGTAGGTCATCAGGACATAGTCGGAGATCCAGATAGGAATCTTCCTGTCGTTGACGGGATTTATCGCATAAGCACCGGTAAATATGCCGGTCTTTTCCTTGTTTAACTCGGTCCTTTCCATCTCGGACTTGCTGGCACAGGCCTTGCGGTATTCCTCGACCGCTTCCTTCTGCTCTTCCGAGGTGATCTTCGATACCAGCGGATGTTCAGGAGAAAGCACGCAGTAGGTCGCACCGAAAAGCGTGTCGCATCTGGTGGTGAACACCACGAAACTCTCGTCGTGGTCCGCGACTTTGAAAGTCACTTCCGCACCGATGGACTTGCCGATCCAGTTCCTCTGTATCTCCTTGGTCGATTCCGGCCAGTCGAGATCATCCAGATTGTCAAGCAGTCTTTCCGCATAGGCGGGGATGTCGATGATCCACTGCTTCATCATCCTTCTTACGACCGGATATCCTCCTCTTTCGGACTTGCCGTCGATGACTTCGTCGTTGGCCAGCACGCAGCCCAGTTCCTCGCACCAGTTCACCGGCATCTCCACGCATCTGGCGTAGCCGTCGATGAACAGCTGCTTGAAGATCCACTGGGTCCATTTGTAGTAGTCGGGATCGGAAGTCGATACGACTCTCGACCAGTCATAGGAGAATCCCAGACCCTTGAGCTGTTCGGTGAAATGTTCGATGTTCTGCTGCGTGAATCCCGCAGGATGGTTTCCCGTCTGGATGGCGTACTGTTCCGCCGGCAGACCGAAAGAATCGAA
>JAGACP010000162.1 GCA_017614055.1 Erysipelotrichaceae bacterium
ATCTCCAGCGTCTCTTTCTCCGATACCGACATGTCGTAGATCTTCTTGTCCAGATCCAGTTCGAATCCATATTTATTGCAGATCTCTTCCACATCCTTGCGGCACTGCTTCTCGCTGTCTTTCCTCGGCAGACCGATGAGTATGTTCTCCAGAGCCGTGAACACGTCGATCAGCTTGAAGTGCTGATGGATCATGCCTATCCCGAGATCATAGGCGTCCTTCGGCGAAGCTATCGATACCGGCTGCCCGTCGAAAAAGATCTCGCCCTCATCGGGATAGTACACCCCTGACAGCATGTTCATGAGCGTCGTCTTGCCGCTGCCGTTTTCACCCAGAAGAGAAAGGATCTCGCCTCTGTAGATGTCCAGATCGACGTCTTCGTTGGCTATGACCTTCTTTCCGAAAGCCTTGGTGATGTGGCGCATCTTTACTGCCGCTTCTTTCATGATTACCCTCCTGAAAACAGAAAACATTACAGGCTTCACTCAGGAAGCCTGTAATGTAAATGAAACTGTGAAACTATTTAGTTTGAAGTAAGCTCTACGATTCCGTCGATCCTGAATGAGAAGTATGGAGCGCTTCTGAATTCAGACTCGTGGAAGTATCCGTCGATCAGAGCTTCGGTCTCCGGCGTGAATGCCGGATCAGAGAAAGCATCCGCAACCATGGAAGTCGGAGTCTCTCCGCCGATGGTGAAGGTAGATGCGTCGAACACCTTCAGAGAACCGTCCTTGATCGCAGCTACGGCGGCATCGACAGCTTCCTGCGTGCCCGGAGCTACGGCCTTTCCTAAAGGAGTGATCTCGACGGCACCGGTCTCATAGCCCTCTGACCAGTCGGTCATGATCTCTTCGCCCTTGAGCCAGCAGTCGAACGCATATGTGTAGTACTTCTCCCAGACGTTTCCTGCGGAAGTCAGCGCCACATCCGGTGCGACATCCAGCATGGATACGTTGTAGCCTACGGAGTAAGCCGTGAAGCCGTATGTATTGTTTTCCATGTTGCCCTGCAGACGCGAAGGAGCACCCGTAGAGTCTGCGTGCTGACCGATGATGACGCAGCCCTTTGACATCAGGTCATCGCCGATCGTGGCTTCGGCCGTCAGGTCGAACCATGAGTTGGTGTATTCCACATACATCGTCACATCAGGATATATGGATCTGATGCCCAGATAGAAAGCGGTGTAGCCCGAGACGACTTCCGCATAAGGGAATGCGCCTACGTAACCGACCTTGACGTTTCCTTCCTCGTTGAAGTTTGCGTCTACCAGTTCGCCGTTCTCCGCAAGTTCCTTGATCTTCATGCCCGCAACGACGCCTGATACGTATCTTGACTCATAGGTATGAGGGAACGCGTTCTTCAGATTGCTCAGACCTGAAGGTGCGCCATTGTCGCCCGTCAGTGCAACGAAGGTGACTTCCGGGTTTTCTCCCGCAGCCTGCTGCATGAACGACTGGTGAGCGTAAGAGTTGGAGATGACCAGCGTAGCGCCGTTCTCGACCAGGTCGGTCGCCATGTCGTAAGTGGTCTGATCTTCCGGTACATTGTACTTCCAGATGAGAGCCTCATCAGGAATGTTCAGCTTCTTTGCGGCTTCCCTGATGCCCAGCATGTGCGCATAGGTGTAGCCCTCGTTCTCGTCACCTACCATGATTAGACCGATCTTCGGTCCGTTGTAGCCTTCTTCGACCTCTTCCTTCTTGCCGCAGCCGGTAAGAGTGAGGACCATCAGAAGAGCCAAAAGTAAAGCCAGTAACTTTTTCATTTGATTTCCTTCCTTTCCTTTCTCAAATGCAAAAACACCTCCTAAGCAACGATTCATCAAATTATGAAAACACGATCCTTAAAAGGCTTCTTCGGGAGCAGATTGAACATACTCCTCCAAGTAAAACTATCGCTTCGCTGATAGAATCACCCGAAAGGAAATCCTATCATAGTCCTGGTATTTACGGCACCAGGGTAGAGACTCCCTCACCATATCTGAGGGATTATACGATATGTTTACACTAATACATTACCATATAAAAATCGGTAATTATTACCGACTTTCAATGTAAGCGTTTAAATGTTGCCGACAGTCTTGTCCAGAAGGCCGTTTTCCTTCAGAACAGACAATATTTCATCCTTGTACCTGCTCTCCAGGGCTATCACGAATTCATTCTCTTTGACGGGAAGGAAGGATACGGAATGTTCTCCGATCACGATCTTCATGATGTCGTCCCACCTGTAGTCGAGGGACTTGGACTCATCCGTGAACTTCACTCCTTCGGCATCTATCTCCACCGTTCTTTCCCCCGAAGTATCCATGAGAGAATCCACGCTCTTGCTGACGGTCTTCAGATAGTACAGGACGATCCCCGTCAGCAGGGCCATCATGATCAGCAGGATGACGAATACCGCATCCCTGAACAGCAGCCAGCTTCCTGCGACGAATGCCATGCCGAAGAGTCCCAGGATCAGTTTCTTTTTATAGAAGCCCGATATCGTACCCTGCTTCAGTTTCTTTCCTTTCGAGATATTCCTTCTCTGCGCAGCCACATACAGCAGTTCGTCATAGAACTCTCTGCTTCCGGCTTCCTTTATCACAAACTTCATAATCGTTCCCCTTTATATCCATCCGAAATGCCTGCAGGCATTGTATATGCCGTCGTCCGCAGCCGCATCGGTCACGTAGGTCGCCCTGTCCTTGACCTCCTGCTTGCCGTTGCCCATGGCTATGCACGTCCACCTGTCTATGAACATCGTCAGGTCGTTGAGATCGTCTCCGAACACCACCACGTCTTCCAGAGGAGCATTGAGATGTTCCATCATCTTATATATCCCTCTGGACTTGTCCGTAGGCTCCACGAACAGATACGTATCATGGTATCTTGCCCACGGCAGTATCTTGAGATACTCGATGTCCTTCTGTCTTTCAGGCGAACACGCTATGTACATCTTGTACAGCACGTCATAATCACGGGGATCAAGACCCTCCACGACTCTTGTCTCCATGTATACGTCCCTGGCGAAATCCTGCCACCTGTCGTCCTTGGTAAGACGGTAGGTCGTATTGTCCGGAGATATCGCCCAGGGTATTCCTTTCTCTTCGCATTCCTCGATCAGCTTCAGACACAGGTCGTAGTCAAGAGGCTCGACGTCGACTATCTCTCCGTCGATCGTTATGCCGTTGCCTCCGTCGTGGATCATGTTGCGGATGTCGAAAAGATCCATCAAAGGCCTTGCCATGGCCTGGCTCCTGCCCGTGGCTATCGCCACGAAATGGCCGTTCTGCTTCAGCAGCCTCAGAGCCTCCTTCGTGGACTCCGGGATGATCTGCTGCCAGTCCTTCGTCCAGGCGATCAGCGTGCCGTCGATGTCGAAAAAGAAATACTTTTTCCTGTTTTCCTTGATCGTTTCTTCCATGCGTCTATCTAATTGTAACATCTATCCGAATGTTTATATAATTAAGAAAAGAAAGACGGGAATATACAATGTACGATCTCAAAAACAACGACCTGCTGGCCGCAAAGATCAGAGTGACCGAAGAAGGCGAACAAAGGATAGCCCTGAACCTGCCCGTAGGCATGGTCAGGCTGGCCCTCAACGCCGATTTCGACAAGACCCTGCTCAGCGCCAGCGATTCTCTCAAGGATCTCGACTTTGCCGAGATAGTCAGACTGGCCGATGAAGGCCGGACGGGACAGATCATCGGCTACGAGACCGATGACGGACAGAAAGTGACTGTGACGGTGGAATGACATGAAGATAACGGTATACAAACCACAGGGCAAGGACATGAACATCCCTATGCCTCTGTCCGCACTCAAGAGTGCGACATTCTGGAAACTGCTCAATCTCGACAAAGATTTCGACATCGATGCGAACAAGCAATTACTGATAGACGTCACCGATGTCCTGGACAAGTATAAAAAGAAGAACGGAAGCTTCACCCTCATCGACATCAAAGACAGGAACGGTGAAGGCGCGAAGATCGTCATCTAAGGAGGAATCAATGCCCAAAAGCACGGTAAAAGAAGTTGCGGTATACTACAACGGATGTTTCATATCCCGCGAAGGAAAGGTACAGCTCAAGGAAGGAAGACAGAACGTCGTCCTGGATACTCTGGACAATTCTCTGGACAGAAGCTCCCTCTCCCTGGCTCTTCCGGAAAACCTGAAGGGATCAAACGTCCAGGTCGAACCGCTCAATGAAGAAGAAAAAGAAAAGATACTCAGAGAGATCAACGACAGGATAACCGAAACCGACAACATCATCTCCATCAGACAGAAACAGATAGAGATGTGGAACGTCAACGCCGACTTCTCCAACAAAGAATC
>JAGACP010000016.1 GCA_017614055.1 Erysipelotrichaceae bacterium
CCGCTGATGTCTTCGGCGAGACCAGTGGTGACGACGACGATCGTTTCTCCTGCTTCGTGACAAGCTACGGGCAGTTCTGGCCGGCGATATCCAACACGGTGGACGCCATCAGTTCGATGCCTTATCCCGACCATTTCTCATCATATGCCTACGGCATCGAGAGTCCGTGGTATTATCCGGGCGAACTGATGTATTCTTGGGGCAGGGCTACCTATTATGCGCAGCAGAATACCTACGATCCCGCCAAGTGCAGGACCTGGATCATGGCTCAGAATTCCGATGTCTATGATGTGGTATATGATGCGGACTTCCTGGAAGCCCAGATCGACGGACTGAAGGATGCGGGAGTATTCGACGGTTATCTGACGTGGAATGCCGCTTCGAGTCTGAGAAAGTATGAAACTTACATAGATGTATTCTATTAGAGTTTCCTGATTATATAGGTTACAGGCGAATCTGGTTTATCCTGGCGATATCTTTCCATGACGGAGATATCGCTTTTCTTTATGTAGCTGTCAAGAAGATAATATTCATCCTTGCCGCCCGGATGTCCAAGGTAGAAGGTGATGACTATGTATCCGTTCTTTTCAAGCATTTCATAGGCTTTCTGGAATGCTTGAAGGCTGCTTTCAGGCTTTGTACAGGAAAGATCATCGCCATGCGGAAGATATCCGAGATTGAAGATGAACAGTCTCACTTTTCCGATGTCGTATCTGTCGATGCTTGCGTGATCGTCGTTGATGAGCGTGACATTTCCGTATCCTTCGATCCTTTCGGAAGTGTTCCTTATGGCTTCTTCAGAGATGTCGAAGGCGTAGACGTGTTTCGCCAGTGATGCAAGGAAAACGGTGTCGTTGCCGTTTCCCGCGGTCATGTCGACGCAGATGTCGTCTTTCGTTATGAGAGTCCTGACGTATTTGTGGACGAAGGTGTTGTTATTCATATGACTTGCCCTGCCAGGTATCGAGTTTCCTCATCAGTTTGTCGATGTCGTTGAGGATGGTCGTCTTGTTGAGGACCCATTCAGGTTCGATGAGGTCTTCTTTCAAAGGATCGCCCGTGAGTCTTTCTACGACAACTTCTGGCCTCAGCAGTTCGAGCTGTCTGACTACGAGTTCTATGTACTGTTCCCTGGTGATCAGATTGAATGGTTTCTCTTCATGCATCTTCGCCATGGCCGTATCCCTGATGATGTGAAGCATGTGGATCTTTATTCCTTCAAAAGGAAGATGGCTGATGTCTTTTATCGTATCAAGCATGTCTTCGATGGTCTCCTGCGGCAGGCCGTTCATCACATGCACGCAGACATCGATGTCCGTCTTTTCAAGACGGTACAGGGCATCCTTGAAATCTTCGAAACTGTACTGGCGGTTGATCGCTTCTCCGGTTTTGTCACTGGAACTCTGCAGGCCTATCTCCAGCCAGATCGGTTTTATCTTCGTCAGACCGTTCAGATAGGATATCGTTTCATCGGGAAGGCAGTCGCACCTTGTCGCGATGGCAATCTCCGCCACCTCGTCCATTTTCATGAACGGTTCCAGCATGCCCTCTATCTTCTCCAAAGGACCGTAGGTATTCGTGTATGCCTGGAAGTAGGGGATGTAGAGACCGTTGGGCCATTTGCCGTCCATGATCTCTTTGTTTTTACGATACTGCACGAGAAGGTCGTCGGAAGAGTAGCTGTTGGAATCGCCGCTTCCTCTGGCTGAACAGAAGATGCATCCTCCGTAGGCTTTCGTTCCGTCGCGGTTGGGGCAGGTGAAACCCGCATCCAGGATGACTTTGGATACTTTGCAGCCGTATCTGGTCTTCAGATAGTAGTTGTAGGTATGATATCTTTTCTCGTTGAACGAATATCTGAACGGGTTTTCCATACAGAATCATTTTATCATTTAGGCCTGTCCGATTATAATATATGAAAGCGAGGTCAGCATCATGAAAAAGATCTACAGGAATGTGAACATACTCGACGGAACCAGAGACATGTCTCTTCAGAAGGACATGATGGTCACCGTCGAAGACGGGAAGATAGTTTCGATCAAGAAGAACGACAAAGCAACGGAAGGCATCGATCTGGGCGGAAGATACATGATCCCGGGTCTGATCAATCTGCACGTCCATACTCCGGGTACGGGTTTTCCCAAGAAGAAACAGTCCGATTCCAGGAAGGTTGCGGGGCTTGTCATGTCCAATGCGCTTCTCAGGAAAGTCGGTCTGAAGATATGCGAAAACGCAGTGAAGACGGAGCTTCTTTCAGGGACCACGACGATCAGGACGGTGGGAGGTCTTGGCGATTTCGATTCGACGATGAGGGATCTTGTCGGAAAAGGAAAGCTGGAAGGACCAAGGATAATCTCCTGCGACCAGGCGGTTACGGTTCCGGGCGGTCATATGGAAGGAAGCGTAGCTTACGGAGCGAAGGATGACGATGATTTCGTAAGTTTCATCAAGAAGACTGCGAAGAAGGCGGACTGGATCAAGATCATGATCACCGGAGGCGTGCTCGATGCGACCGTGAAAGGCGAACCGGGGGAGATGAGGATGAACGAGGACCAGGTGAGACTGTGCTGCGAGACGGCTCATTCCCTGAACAAGAAAGTCTGTGCCCACGTGGAATCTCCAAAGGGCGTCGAGGTAGCGCTGAAGTGCGGAGTAGATTCGATCGAACACGGAGCCATGCTGACGGACGAACTGGTGAAACAGTTCAAAAAGAGCGGAAGTGCACTGATCTGCACGCTGTCTCCTGCCGTTCCGCTGGCCAAGTTCGATCCGGAAGTTACCGGAGGAAACGAGATACAGCGATACAACTCCGAAGTGCTTCTGGAAGGGATCGTTGAAGGAACGAAGAAATGTCTTAAAGCGGGCGTGAAGGTCGGAATGGGTACGGATACCGTATGTCCGTTCGTCACGCAGTATGACATGTGGAGGGAGCTTGAATACATGCATCTTCTCTGCGGTATAGACAGGAAGACCTGTCTGCATCTTGCGACCGAAAACAATGCGCAGATCATCGGCGTTGACGGTGAGACCGGAAGCATCGAGGAAGGAAAGATGGCTGAATTCATCATCGTGGACAGTGATCCGCTGCAGGGATTCGATACGATAAGGGATCCGTATATGGTGGTATTCAGGGATAAAGAGTATAAGGAACCGAAAGTGAAGAAATCGGATGTCGCTGAGAGATATCTCGACGGATATCTGAATGAGCTGAAGGCATAGAAAAAGGCGGGCATTGCCCGCCTTGTTTTTTTGTATTATTCCGTGATGTCTTTCTTTGATTCTTCTGACTGCGGCTGCCTGTCGGCAAGTTTGATGAAGATGAGACCGAACAGGAAGAAGAATGCCAGCAGACCGATAGCGACGTTGATGGATCTGATGCTTGCACCGAAGACATTGAAGATGCCGCCGGTCTTGATGCCGATCTTCTTGACGACGTAGATCAGGAAAGAGCCCAGGAATGAAGCGCCTTTGGCGAAGATGTCGTAGATGCCGAAGTACTCGCCTGAGTTCTCGTCAGGAATGATCTTCGCATAGTAGCTTCTTGAAAGCGACTGGATGGAACCCTGGAAGCATCCGACGCCGAACGCCATGACGGCGAACTGCCACAGATGGGTAAGCGTCAGGGCATAGAGACATACAGCCGTGTAGCCCAGGATGCAGATCTGGATCAGG
>JAGACP010000163.1 GCA_017614055.1 Erysipelotrichaceae bacterium
AAGTCTGTTCAGGATGTTTATCGTCTTCCCTCCCGGTGCCGTGCACATGTCGACGACGGTCTTCACGTTCTCCGTATCGATGTATTTCGTCGTCAGAGAAGATGCGGTCTCCTGGGGATATATCAGTCCCAGATCGTATGCGATTGTCTTGCCTATGTTGTCGTATGAATGAGAGAAGCTGCTTTCGTCATATGTGCTTTCTTCATAAGGAAAATCGACCAGATCGAGTATGTCCTGTCTTTCCGCCTTGTTCGTATTGAGAAAAAAACCCTGATGGCACGGCTCTTTCAGTGATTCTAGATATTCCGCATGATCATCGCCGAAATACTCTTTCGTTCTTTGTTCGAATAGTTCTTTACTCATCTTCGAATATGATCGTCAGTTCCTCTCCAAGATCTACGTCTATGTCGCTCTCGATGATGAACCTCCCGCTGACATATCTGACCGTAGAGAATATTTCCTGTATGTTTTCAGGTACTATCCTGTCGCTGTCTTCCAGTTTCGCCTCGACAAGCCATTTTGAGCCCTTCTGAGAGGTTTTTACGGCTAAAAGCGGCAGATAGTAGTCATAATTCAAAAGTCTGCTGACGAGCCTGAAATTGCCTGATTCTATCTCTTCTTTTATCCTTGTGGATGATACTTTCTTTCCGTCATACTGTATCTCTTCCACGACATCGAGACCGAATGATCCTGATTCCTTCAGAAGAGCACTGTCTCCCTTTCCCATGTATCCGAAAGTGAAATCGAAACCGCAGATCAGTTCCTTTATGTTCATCCTGTTCAGATACTTTTCGATGAAGTCTTCAGCTTCCATCTTCATGAATGATTCGTCGAACCTGAAAACGGTGATGTCGTCGATCCCCAGCTCTTCCATCATCCCGATACGTTCATCATATGAAAGGATGTGTTTCTGTTTCTTGCCGGTTATCAGTTCCATCGGATCCGGATCGAAACATATCACCATCGATCTGCATCCCAGAGCCTTGGCCCTGTCTATCGTCCTGCCTATCAGTTCCTGATGGCCGATATGCAGGCAGTCGAAATAGCCTATGCAGGCAACGTTTTCCCTGAAATCACCTATCCTGTCGTTCGTCTTAAGTACTTTTACCATAGTCCCCTCAAACATCTGTATGCGCTGCCGTTTTTCTCATATATGGCCAGCGCTTCTCCATCATGTACGATGAGTACTTTCTCATCGTCCGAATCTATCTTGATCTTCCTTCCGTTCATGATATCGTCCATATCCTCATATTCATATGCGGGATATCTTTTCGACAGAAGTTCGCCGATGTCGTGCGTCTGATATCTTCCTTCAAGTATGTCATCCAGCCTGTCGCACATGTCGATGGTAATGTCGTCGACCATCGTTCTTCTAAGTTCCATAACGCAACCCTTTATGCCTAGCTTATCCAGTATATCTCTCGCCAGGGCCCTTATGTATGTCCCTGAGGAAACATTGCATTCGAAGGAGAAACCATCTTCATGCATGTCTGTAAGGCTGATCGAATAGACTTCGATGTTTCTTACGGGAAGCTCGACGTCGATGTTCTGTTTCTGATACTGGTACAGTCTCTTGCCGTCTACCTTGACGGCGCTGGTCATCGGTACGGTCTGTTTCGACTTTCCGAGGAATGAATCCAGCGTGCTTTCCAGTACATCCTTACCGGGAACGTCATATTCTTCTTCTGATAGAATGTTCCCTTCTATGTCAAGAGTGTCCGTCTGCTTTCCAAGCAGGACTCTAGTCCGATATGTCTTTCTGTCGCTGACGAGAAACTGGTTCGCTTTGGTAGCTTTGTCGAAAAGAACGATCATCACGCCGGTCGCCAGAGGATCCAGCGTTCCCGTATGGCCTATCTTTCTGGTATTGAGTACTTTCCTCAACTTGAAGCAGACGTCGAAAGACGTCATGCCTGAAGGTTTGTCCACGAAAAGAACGTTTCTCACACATGAAATTATAACATGTATTATAATGGTCGTATGTCGATGAAGAAGATTCTCGCACAGGTCAGGAAGGCTGACGAAATGTTCAGTCTCATCGAAGACGGCGACAAGATAGCCGTCGGTCTTTCAGGCGGAAAAGACTCGAGTCTGCTTCTTTATTCGATGTATCTGTACAAGTTCCTCTATGAGAATACCTATCACAGGTCTTTCGATTTCGTAGGCATCCATGTCGATCTCAATTTCGGCGAAGAAGACATCACTCCGCTGGATGAATGGTTCAGACAGTATCCCATAGAGGTGCACTATGAATCTTCCCTTGTGAGGGACATTCTTGAGCTGAACAAAAACAACGGCAGGATAGACTGCAGCCTGTGCTCGACGCTCAAGAAAGGCGCAGTAATAAAGGCCGCCAAGGCTCTCGGCTGCAACAAGGTGGCTTTCGCCCATCACTGCGACGACGCGATAGAGACGCTGTTTCTGAACATGATCTACGGCGGAAGGATCTCCACTTTCGATCCGAAGATGTATCTTACGACCCAGCAGATAACTTTCATCAGGCCGTTCTGCCTGTGCTACGAGTCGGATATAGCCAATACCGCGAAACAGCTGGGCATACCCGTCATAAAATCAAACTGTCCGAATGACGGCAACACTAAAAGGCAGGATATCAAGGAACTGCTGCATTCCATCTATCATGAATATCCCCAGGCCAAGTCCAATTTCCGGCTCAGTCTTCTGAACAAGGATCATCTGAATCTGTACATGCACAAGCTTGAGCCCAAGGAAGATTCCAAATACGGCAAAAAAACAAAGGAGCATTAAGCTCCTTTGTTGTTATTCGCTCTTCAGCGCTTTTCTTCTTATCGATTTTCCAAGTTCGAATACCGGGAAAGTCGTCATAGCCAGACCCAGGCATATCAGCAGTTCCTTCAGCTGGAATGTTCCCGGTTCGATGCCGAATACGTTGCTGAGACCCGGCACATAGATGGCGGCAAGCGTGATGATCATCGTGACGATCACGGCTCCAAGCAGCCACCAGTTGAAATTCTTTATCATGTTTTTCGAGAAGATCGACTTGGTCTGCGAACGCATGTTTATCGCACAGAAGATCTCGGCGAAGTTTACCGTCAGGAATGCCATGGCTATGGCGTTCATGCAGTCGGCTCCTCCGAAGAATCCCTTCAGCGTTCCTTTTTCAAGATACAGTCCGATGAAATATGCGGCAAGTTCGATTATCGAAAGATAGATGCCCTGCCATACCATGTCCACACCGGCTCCATTGGCGAAGATGCCGTCGGAGGAATTTCTAGGCTTCCTCTGCATTACATCGCCTTCGGCTTTCTCCATGCCCAGCGCAAGTCCAGGCAGAGAGTCGGTCACCATGTTTATCCAAAGCAGATGGACAGGAGTCAGCAGCGTGAAGTCCAGCAGCGATGCCACGAACATTATGATGACCTCGCAGAGGTTCGTGGACAGCTGGAACTGGATGACCTTGCATACGTTGTCGTAGATCTTCCTTCCTTCCTCGACCGCATTGACGATGGTCGCGAAGTTGTCGTCCGCAAGGACCATGTCCGCAACGGATTTTGTAACGTCGGTTCCGGTTATGCCCATACCTATGCCGATATCGGCGGCCTTGATGCTTGGCGCATCGTTGACGCCGTCTCCGGTCATCGCCGTGACCATGCCCTGGGCTTTCCAGGCATTGACTATCCTTGTCTTATGTTCAGGCTGTACTCTGGCATATACCGAATATTTCCTTACGAGTTCTATCATCTCTTCATCGGAATACTTGTCGAGTTCATGGCCTTCGATGGCTTCGCTTTCATCCTTGATGATGCCAAGGTCGATGCCTATGGCGACAGCGGTATCCTTGTGGTCTCCCGTGATCATCACAGGTCTGATGCCTGCCGAACGGCATTCCTTGATGGCGTCGTATACTTCAGGTCTGCAAGGGTCGATCATTCCTACTATTCCTATGAATACCAGATCATGCTCGAGATCTTCAGGATCGTCGGACTTAGGCAGATTGTCGTATCTTCTGTAGGCTGCGCACAGCACACGCAGAGCCTTCGATGCGAACTCCTTGTTCTTGTACATGATGTCGCGCTTGATCTCTTCGGTGATAGGCACTTCGCCCTTTTCGCTGAGATAACCGGTGCATCTGTGAAGCATCACATCTAATGCGCCTTTGGTGAACTGGATGTATCCGAATTCGGCAGGATGGATGGTGGACATCATCTTGCGGTTGGAATCGAAAGGAGCTTCGCCTTTTCTCGGCTGTTTCTCTTCCAGTTCATATTTAGGAAGGCCAAGCGAATTGGCGTAGTTGACCAGTGCGCATTCCGTAGGTTCGCCGGTCGATTCGGTCTCACCGATGCCTATCACGGCATCGGAACACAGTGCCATAGCCGTCGCCAGCATGGTCTTGTCCGCAGTATATTCATCGACGACGGTCATCTTGTTCTGGGTGAGCGTTCCCGTCTTGTCCGAGCAGATGACGTTGGTGCATCCCAGCGTCTCGACTGCCGTCAGTTTTCTGATAAGAGCCTGACGTTTCGCCATGGCACTGACACCTATCGACAGAATGATCGTTACGACGGCAGGCAGACCTTCAGGTATTGCCGCAACCGCCAGAGCGATGGCCGCGATGAATGTATTCAGAGCCGTCTCGCCAAGCAGCGAGATGGACATGTTTGTCTTGTTGAGAAGATAAGTCTCCACGACACCGAGCACGAAGACCAGTACGCAGATGCCAACGACAAGTTTTGTAAGGAACGATGACAGTTCCGTCATCTTCTTCTGCAGAGGTGTGAGTTCCTTTTCCGCCAGCGTAAGAGCTTCGGCGATCTTGCCCATCTCCGTATCCATGCCGCAGGCGGTAACCACGGCCTTGCCTCTTCCATAGACGACGGTTGAACCGTTGTAAAGCATGTTTTTCCTGTCGCCCAGAGTTATGTCTTCCTTGCCGTCTTCCAGCATAAGAAGATCGACGAACTTGGTTACAGGCACTGATTCTCCGGTCAGTGCCGCCTCTTCGGACTTCAGAGAGTGCGATTCGAGTATCCTGCAGTCCGCAGGAACCGTATCGCCTGCTTCAAAGACTATGACATCTCCCAGAACGACATCTTCTGATTTGATTACTTCGATCTTTCCGTCTCTCAGTACTTTTGAGGTCGAAGCCGTCATCTGCATGAGCGCGTCCATGGCGCCCTCGGCCTTTGTCTCCTGTATCAGGGACATTATCGTATTGATGATGACGACCGCCATGATGACGATGA
>JAGACP010000164.1 GCA_017614055.1 Erysipelotrichaceae bacterium
CGTAGACAATACGAAGCTGTCGATAATAACGACCATAGGATTCGACCACATGGACAGGCTGGGCAATACGCTGGTAGAGATCTGCAGGGAGAAATGCGGCATCATCAAGGATGATTCCAAAGTACTGACAGGATATCTTGCCGAAGACTGCAGTGCGACGGTCGAGGAAGAGGCAAGGAAACACCATTCTAAGTTGTATAAACTCGGAGAATTTGCCAGTCTGGGAGACAGAAGTTTCATCTATGAAGGCGAGAAATATGAGATCCTGTCCTATGCGACATACCAGGTTCACAACGCCTGTCTGGCGCTGGATGCGTTCAGGATAATAAGCGAGGACTATCCTTTCGAAATAGATCTGGACAAGGCCAAAAAAGCCCTTAAGACGTCGAACTGGCGCTGCCGTTTCGAGATAGTGAAGGAAGAACCGAGAGTCATACTCGACGGAGCCCACAATATCCACGGCATCACGGCTCTGGCGGAATCTTTCGATCAGTTTTCCGGCAGCAAATGCATCGTCTTTTCTGCCCTGAAGAGGAAGGAATACCTGAAGATGATCGAAGTCCTGAAACAGCACTGCGACAGGCTGGTGATCACGACCTTCGAGAATCCCGAGGCCATCGATCTGAATGACTTTGAGGTATATCATACCGATCACGACTATATCCATGCCATAGATGAGGCCATGAAAGGATATGAGAACGTGCTGATCTGCGGCTCTCTGTATTTCCTCAGCGAGGTTGTGCTTAACTGTAAATTCTAATAGAATTAAATATATCAAAGGAGACCATATAATGATCAATTATTCAGAAAATCCGGGCAAGCAGTACCACATCGGAACAGGTCCGGAAGATATCGGCGAATACGTCATCCTTCCGGGCGATCCGGGAAGATGCGAAAAGATCGCGAAGTATTTCGACAACGCAGAAAAAACGGGACAGAACAGGGAATATACGACATATACCGGCTATCTCAACGGCACGAAGGTTTCCGTTTGTTCTACCGGCATCGGCGGTCCGAGCGCTTCCATCGCTCTTGAGGAGCTCGTGGCAAACGGCGCACACACCTTCATCAGGATCGGCACGTGCGGAGGCATGCAGCTGGACGTCAAGGGAGGCGATGTTGCGGTATCTACGGCTTCCATCAGGATGGAAGGCACCACCAAGGAATATGCGCCTATCGAATTCCCGGCCGTAGCCAATCTGGAGGTCACCAATGCCCTGGTCGAGGCATGCAAGAGACTGGGACAGCCATATCATGTGGGTGTGACGCAGTCCAAGGACTCTTTCTACGGACAGCATCGTCCGGAGACTCTTCCAAACGGCGAAGAGCTCATAAGGAAATGGAAAGCCTGGCTGGCACTTGACTGCAAGGCTTCGGAGATGGAATCTGCCGCACTGTTCATCGTCGGACAGTATCTCAGAGTCAGAGTGGGTTCGTGCTTCCTGGTCGTAGCCAATCAGGAAAGGGCGGCTGCAGGTCTGGACAATCCGAGAGTACACGATACCGACTGCGCGATCAAGGTCGCCGTTGAAGCTCTGAAGATCCTCATCGAGGAAGACAAGAAATAATCTCATGATCATTCGAAAGCACGGATATCCTTCACGGGAACATTCCGTGCTTTTTTGTTAGAATAGAACATGAAAACAAAGGGGATATGGATATGAAAGAAAAAGACACGGAGAGAAAACTGACGGAGGCCGAACAGCGCAGGCTGGATGCCTTCAAAGTCAAGAGCGGGGAACTATTGTCGCAGGGCTATGAAATGGAGGATCTCACGGTCAGTCCGATGAAAGCCAATACCACGGGCGTTCTTTATGGAACGCTTCTGGCGCTGCCTTTCGCCGTTCTGTTTTTCCTTATAGCCGACAGTTCGTCGATGCTTCGCGGAGAAGGTTTCTTGTTTCACTATGTCATGTTCTTTGTGGTGATGTTCGTGCTGATCGTCATTCATGAACTCATACATGGTTTGACCTGGTCTGTTTCGACGGAGAACGGATTCAGAAGCATCGAATTCGGCGTCATCTGGAAGACTCTCAATCCCTACTGCACATGTTCGGAGCCTCTGACGAAAAGTCAGTACATGGCCGGACTGCTGATGCCTTGCCTGCTGCTGGGAGTCGTTCCGTGCCTGATATCATACTTCACCCGCAATCTGTGGCTTCTGGCCATGGGAGCCGTCATGATCATGAGCGCGGGAGGGGACATCCTTATCGGAACGCTGCTTCTCAGACACAGAAGCAGGTCTGACGATCTTTTCCTGGATCATCCTACGGACATAGGTCTGGTCTGTTTCAGAAAGAAGGACTCCTAAATATATTAAATATTTGTGAATTTATTAATTAATGAGGCCGCATATGATATACTTTTCTTGTAAATATGTATCATTTTCGGCCTTTTATCGTGCATGAAATGGTACTGAAGATATTTTCGTCAAGAAGGGGAATAATAATCATATGGCAAAGAAAACTGATCGTATCTGCATTATCGGCGGAGGACCTGCCGGTATTTCTGCTGCAATGTATCTTGAGAAGAAGGGTTACAAGAACTATGTGATCTATGAACGTCAGAACAAGGTCGGCGGCAAGTGTTTCTCACCGAGGATCGAGGTAAACGGCGAGGAGCGTACATATGAGACCGGTGCCATAATGGGTGCCATCACATACCATGCCGTTCACGAAGTCGAACAGTTCGCAGGCGTAGGACACGACGACGGTCCGAACATGCGCAGGATGTACCGCGACAAGACCGGCAAGGAGATCCATCCGTTCGAACCTAAGATCGATTTCTCATTCTCGAAGCTTTTCGGACTTCTCAGATTAAAGAAGCAGATGAAGAAGCTCGTCGAGATTATGGATACCAAATACAAAGGATATGACTGCTACGGACACAGAGGCGTTGCCCAGGGCCGTTATTCAGGGCTTTCAAAGGGTGTCAATGACGCACTTCAGCACATCGAAGGCGAGAACCCTAATCTGAAGGACCTCGCGCTTCCTTTCGACCAGTTCTGCAAGCTCAACGGCGTCGAGGAAGTCATGCGCATCTGGATCGGACCTTACACGTCATTCGGCTACGGCTATTTCGACGAGATCCCTGCGGCATATGTCATGAAGTATCTTGACACGACGACCGCCATCGAGTTCATCAACATGAGACTGTGGACCTGGAAGGACGGAACGCAGTCCATCTACGAGGCCGCCAACAAGAAGCTCAAGCACCCGGTAGAACTCAATACGGAAGTGGTCAAGGTCGTAAGACCTAAGGAAGGCAAGACCGGCAAGATCAAGGTCACCACTCTGAAAGGCAAGAAGAAGACCGTCGAGGAGTTCGACAGACTGATCGTCACCACGCCACTCGACCTGTTCGCCAAATATGCGGATGCCAGAGACGAAGAGAAGAAACTCTTCAGCAAGATCATCCACGAAAAGTATGTCGACTTCATCGCGAAGTTCAAGAAGGACGGCGGTCCTACGATCTCCGGCTACATCTTCGACAACATGACCGTCGACAGACTCGGACATGCCATGGTGTATTATCACCGCTGGGAGGACCAGGGAGCCAACTGCCCGAGCACCGTATACGCACTGAGGAACCACATGGGAAGCAAGGACGTTCCATACAGAGACACCATCAGGATGATGATGGAAGACATGGAACAGTGCGGTTTCCCTGTAAAACAGAGACTTTACGAACAGGAATCATACTACTGTCCGCATGTATCGCCTGAAGACTATGCCGACGGCTGGTACGACAAGCTGGACGAGATGCAGGGCAAGCAGAATACCTACTATGCCGGCGAGATCATCAGCTTCGGCGACATGGAAGATACCTGTGCCGCTTCAAAGGATCTTGTAGAGAGATTCTTCTAAGATGAAGATAATAGAACTTAAAGAGACCATCACCGCTTCCAACGACAGAGACGCGGAAGTATTGAGAAACAGGCTTGCGGACAGCAAGTGTCTTCTCATCAACCTCATGGCCTCTCCGGGAGCGGGAAAGACCACGCTGCTGGAAAGGACCATCAAGGATCTGAATGGCAGATACCGCATCGGCATCATCGAGGCTGACATCGATTCCGATGTGGATGCCCGGAGGCTTTCTCTGCTGGGAGTGAAGGCCGTTCAGGCGCATACCGACGGCATGTGCCACATGGATGCCGGCATGACGAAGACCGCCCTTGAAGAGCTGGGCTTCGACGATCTGGATCTGATATTCCTCGAGAATGTCGGAAACCTCATCTGTCCCGCCGAGTTCGATACGGGTGCCGGAAGAAACGTCATGATCCTGAGCGTCCCTGAAGGCGACGACAAGCCGCTGAAGTATCCGCTGATGTTCACCAAGAGCGACGTGCTCCTGATAACCAAGATCGATACCAAGAGCGTGTTTGATTTCGACTTCGATAAGTGCAGGGAAAGAGCGAAGAAGCTCAATCCCGATATCACCATCTTCGAAGTATCCGCCAAGACGGGCGAGGGCATGGAAGCGTGGCTTGAATGGCTCACCGGTCAGACCGACCAGTGGATCTGACATGCATGAGATGGGCATAGTCATTCATCTGGCCAAGACGCTGGATGAACTGGCTGATGAAAAGCACATAACGAAGATAGGTTCCGTAACGCTGTCCGTAGGGGAGGTCTCGGGTATCGTGAACGATCTGTTCATCGATGCCTGGAACTATTTCCGTCAGAAACATCCCGTACTGTATGATGCCGAGATGAGGATAGAAGTCGTCAAGGCGGTAACGCACTGCGACGGATGCGGAAAGAACTACGAGACTCTGAAATACGGAAAGATATGTCCTCACTGCGGAAGCAGCGAGACATGGCTTATAGAGGGCAACGGATGTGTCATCAAGGAGATTGAAGCCGAGACCGATGACGACGTTGCCGGGGATCAATAGGAGGAAAAGGAATGCCTGAGATCTATAGAGACAAAAAAGAGACGATCTCCAAACATGAAGGCGAGAAGGACTTCAAGAAGAAGTATGCGAAGCTCGCCAGGAAGATCACAGACAATGTCAAGACCAAGATCGGAGGAGTGAAAGCCGATTCTCCTGAGTACTGGGGACTCAGGGAAGTGCTCACGGAGGATGAAGTAGACGTCCTTCTGAAGATGAAGCTCCGTAAATGGTATACGTTCGATCAGCTCTGCGAGATGAACAAGGATCAGTTCGACAGGGAAAGAATGACTGAACTGGTCGATCTGATGGCTGATCACGGAATCGTGGAGTATGATTACGGCGATCACTATGACGACAACGGACCAACCCAGGAGAAAAACATAGAGGAAAAAAGATACCGTCTTTCATTCTTCGTTCCGGGAAGCGCCGAGCTTTTCAACTCTACCAAAGACAGGGTGGACGAGCATCCGCCTGTAGCTTCTTTCTTCGAAAGGATGACTTTCCTGCCTCTCGAGGACATCACCTCGATGGTGAGACCGGGCGGAGACGGAATAGGCATGCATGTAATACCTGTAGAGAAGGAAGTCAGCATGCACAGCGAGGCTCTGAAGATCGAGAAGATCTCCTACTGGCTGAAGAAATACGAGGGACATCTGTCTGCGGGCATATGTTCCTGCCGTTATTCCCGAGCAAAGCTGGGCGACGGCTGCACGGACGATTACCGTGACTGGTGCATCCAGTTCGGCGACATGGCCGACTATGCCGTAGAGACCGGCAAGGCCCATTACATCACTACCGAGGAAGCTCTCGAGATCCTGAAACGTGCCGAAGAGAACGGCTATGTCCATCAGACGACCAATATCGACGGCGAGGATCACATCTTCGATATCTGCAACTGCAATCCTCAGATATGCAATGCCCTGAGGACATCGCAGCTTTACAATACTCCGAACATGTCCAAGAGCGCCTATACGGCCGAAGTGGACAAGGAGAAGTGCGTCGCATGCAACCGCTGCGTTGAAGTCTGTCCTGCGGGAGCCATCAAGCTCGGACAGAAACTATGCGACAAGAACGGCAAGGATATCGAATATCCGAAGCAGCCTCTTCCGAACGCCATCAGATGGGGCAAATACGCCTGGGACGAGAACTACCGCGATACCGCGAGAGTGAATACCCACAAGACCGGTACATCTCCATGCAAGGCGGCATGTCCTGCCCATGTCCCTGTACAGGGATATCTGCAGATGGCGAAAGAGGGAAGATACGACGAAGCTCTGGCTCTGATCAAGAGAGAGAATCCGTTCCCGGCCATCTGCGGCAGAGTCTGCAACAAGCTCTGCGAGGAGGCATGCACCAGAGGAACGATCGACAGGCCTGTATCGATCGACGAGGTCAAGAAGTTCCTGGCGGAAAGAGATCTGCATGCCAAGACGCGCTATGTGCCTAAGAAGATCGTAAACAATCTCACGGGCGAATGGGATCAGAAGATCGCCATCATCGGTGCAGGTCCTGCGGGACTGAGCTGCGCATATTATCTTGCGGAGAAGGGCTATCATCCGACGGTATTCGAGAAGAATGAGAAACCTGGCGGAATGATGACCTATGGAATACCTTCATACAAGCTGCAGAAGGATGTCATCGAGGCCGAGATAGACATCATAAGGGAACTCGGCGTAGACATCAGATGCGGCGTGGAAGTAGGCAAGGATGTCACCATCAAGCAGCTGAAGGATGAAGGATATAAGGCATTCTACATCGCCATCGGCTGCCAGGGAGGAAGACTTCCGGGCGTGCCTAACGAGACTGCCAAGGGAACGGATATCGCCGTGAACTTCCTCAAGGAAGCGCTCAGCGATCCTAAGCAGAAGATCAAGGGCAATGTCGTAGTCGTCGGCGGCGGCAATGTCGCGATAGACTGCGCAAGGACGGCCCACCGTTTCTATCCTGATTCAGTTTCGATGTACTGTCTGGAATCAAGGGAGACCATGCCTGCATCGAAGCAGGAGATCATGGAAGCCGAAGAGGAAGACGTGAAGATCAATGCCGGCTGGGGTCCGAAGGAAGTCCTGGTCGACAAGAAAGGCCATGTCAAGGGCATCGTATTCAAGCGCTGTCTTTCGACCGTAGACGAGGAAGGCAGATTCAATCCTAAGTATGACGAGGACGATACGGTCACGGTCGATGCCGACAGGATCATCTTCGCCATCGGACAGAGCATCGTCTGGGGCGAGCTGCTTGAAGGAACGGGCGTCACGTTCTCAAGAGGCGCTTATCCTGCCGCAGACCGATTCACATACCAGACTGAAGATCCGTCCATCTTCGTGGGCGGCGACGTGTTCACCGGTCCGAAGTTCGTCATAGACGCCATCGGTCAGGGACACGAGGCTGCCGAATCGCTGATGAGATATGTATCTGAATTCAACGTTCCGCAGACTACCGGACGCGACCGCAGATTCTTCAAGGCTCTGGATACGGACAATATAACGGTTCCTTCCTACGACCATGCGGGAAGACAGGAACCTGAAGTAAGGAAGATCAAGGATCCCGGACATTCATTCGAAGATCCGCGCAAGGTCTTCACCGAGGAACAGGTCAGGACGGAGTGTTCGAGATGTCTGTCGTGCGGTGCCACCATCGTCGACGAGAACAGATGCATCGGCTGCGGTCTGTGTACGACACGCTGCGAATTCGATGCGATCCATCTCAAGAGAGACCATCCGGAGATGACGGACTACCGCCGTGCCGAAGACAAGATAACGGGTCTAATCTCCTACGCGATCCCAAGAGCCGTCAAGATCGTGCTCAACAGCGGTTCGAAGGAAGCCAGGGAAATGGCTAAGAAACGCAGGGAATATAAGAAAGATCCGAACAAACCTCATACTGGCAATGCCGTCGATATCGAGGAAATGATGAAATAAGACAGATAACAGCGTTTGAACAAAACGCTGTTATTCTAAATGGAGACTGGCAATGAAGAAGAATACAATATTCACAGCAGTCATGATGATCATGGCTGTCGTATCGCTCGGCGTAGTGCTGATGTTTTCCTGCAGATCGATGGAAAGACTTGGAGATGACTATCATGCGCTGAAGAACGCC
>JAGACP010000165.1 GCA_017614055.1 Erysipelotrichaceae bacterium
ATCGTCGCGCTGATGAAAGAAGAGGCGATCGCCATTCATAACGAAGACATCGAAATGTGTCTGAAGATCTGCGAATATGGATTATCGTTGCTGAAAGACGGCGATGGCGTTCTGACGCATTGCAATGCCGGCCCTCTGGCGACTTCCTTCGGTACGGCTCAGGGACCTTTCCTTCTTGCCAAGGCAAGAGGCATGAACATCAGGGTATATGCCGATGAGACGAGACCTCTGCTTCAGGGAGCGAGACTGACTTCCTACGAACTGTTCAAGGCAGGAGTAGATGTCACGCTGATCTGCGACAACATGGCCTCTCTTGTCATGAAGAACGGCTGGATCAATGCCTGCTTCGTAGGCTGCGACAGGATAGCGGCCAACGGCGATACCGCCAATAAGATTGGAACATCCGGAGTAGCCATACTGGCAAAACACTACGGCATCCCCGTTTATACTCTGGGGCCGAGTTCAACTATAGACATGAACTGTCCGGACGGCGATCATATCGAGATAGAACTCAGGGATCCCGACGAGATCAGAAGCATGTGGTACGAAAGACCGATGGCTCCCGAGGGAGTGAAGTGCTACAATCCTTCATTCGACGTCACCAGCCACGAGCTTCTTTCAGGAATCGTCACGGAGAAGGGCATAGTCTATCCGCCGTTCGACGTGAATCTCAAGAAACTGTTCGATGATAAAGATTGATCATCTCATCTACTATATACTGCAGCTGACCTGGGGTATCCTTCAGAATATCGCAGGTTTTCTTGTGTGCGCGTTCCTTTTGATAAAAGATCCGAAAAGACCCCGTTTCAGATTCAAGGGGTCTTTCGTCACGCTCTGGGATTCGCCTTATTCCGCCGGGATAGGCATGTTCATATTCCTGGGAAGGACAAGGCCTGAATACTTCATGCCCGTACTGGTCCACGAATACGGCCACACCATCCAGTCGTGCATACTGGGGCCTCTGTATTTCTTCGTGATAGGCCTTCCTTCATACATCTGGGCCCACCGCAGGAAGTATGCGGAAAACAGGACCAGAGGGTTATACCGCTACAGCGATTTCTACCCTGAAAGATGGGCCAATCATCTGGGCAGGATCTTCACGGGGATGAAGCCCATTGATTATTGACTATCATGGATTATTCAGTTATCATATAGATGGTTATCAGAGAGATAACTTTTTATATACTTTGAAGGAGGAATTATGAAAGATAAAAAGAAAGTAATTCTTACCTGCAGCGTCTGTCTGTCGAGGAACTATACGACAACTCAGAACGGCAACAATTCAAAGCGTATAGAGCTTATGAAATATTGTCCGAAGTGCAATGCGCATACGTTGCATAAGCAGACTAAATAGGAGGAGATATGAAGTGGTTTAGTGTTAGTGCCATCTGGAAAGAGATCTCAAAGATCCGTTGGCCGAAAAGATCAGATTTATTCAATCATTCCATGCAGGTAATAATCTTTACGGGATTCTTCGTATTGTTTTTTGCCCTGTGCCTGGCAGTGATCTCTGCTATCCTCAAAGCGATAGGAGTGCTGTAAGATGACGGAACAGACTGGCAAGAGAGAATGGTATGTGGTCAATACCTATGCGGGACATGAAAACCGCGTGAAGGAGAATCTCGAGAAAAGACTGGAGACCATGGGCATCTCCGAGAACCTGTTCAGGATCGTGGTTGCCGAAGAGACAGTCATCGAGATCAAGAACGACAAGACCAAGGAAGTCGTCAAGAACGTCTTCCCGGGTTATCTGTTCGTCGAGATGCTTATGACGGACGAGGCATGGTATGTCGTCAGAAACACCCCGGGCGTTACCGGATTCATCGGTTCATCGGGCGGCGGCGCGAAACCTATCCCCGTCAAGCAGGAAGAGATCGACAGGATCCTGAGAAGGATAGGAGAATCCGACAAGGCGATCGAGGTCGATTTCACCGTCGGCGATACCGTCAAGATACTTTCAGGTCCGTTCTCGGGCATGGAAGGCAAGATCGAATCGATGAACGACCAGACGCAGGTCGCTACCGTGCTGATCATCCTGTTCGGCAGAGAGACGCCTACGGACATCAACTATGTTGATCTGACAAAAGCTGACTATTAAGGAGACACTATGAAAATATTATTATTGATCGTTTCAGTACTGCTGATACTCATATCCCTGCTGCAGGGAGGCAAATCCGACGCGCTTTCGGCATTCACCGGCAGCAGCGATCTCGGACTGTTCCAGAACGTCAAAGAAAGAGGTCCTGAGAAGGTGATCTCATACATCACCATGGGACTGGGAATCCTGTTCTTCGTCCTGGTGATCATCATCAGAATAACCGAATAAATAGTGAAATGACATTTCACTATTTTATACATGCCAATGAAAGACATCATCGTAAACAGAAAGGCGTATCACGACTACTTCATCGAAGACAAGTATGAAGCGGGTTTGGTATTGCTCGGAACGGAGATAAAGTCGATAAGAAATGGAAAAGTATCGATCAAGGAAGCATATATCTCGTTCAAGGACAGCGAGGCTTTCGTGAAAGGCATGACGATCTCCCAGTACAAGGAAGCAACCTACAACAACCATGTGGAAGACAGGGACAGGAAGCTTCTGCTGCATAAAAGGGAGATAAACAAACTGTCCGGAAAATGCAGGCTGCAGGGTTATACCTGCATACCGCTGAGGATGTATTTCTCAGACGGAAAGGTCAAGCTTGAGATAGCCCTTGCCAAGGGCAAGACGCTCTACGACAAGCGCGACGCGGACAGGAAGAGAACCATGGACCGTCAGGCCAAGCAGAGCCTGAGGCGCTAGAAAAATGTTATTATAGTAAATGGAGGAAACATTCATGGAAAAGTTTATAGTCGAGATAAGTGCCAGACATGTTCACGTAACCGATGAACAGGTGGAAATATTATTCGGCAAAGGTCATACTTTGACCAACAAGAAGGATCTTTCTCAGCCGGGCCAGTTCGCCTGCGAAGAGAAGGTCACCATCGTCGGTCCGAAGGGAGAACTCAAGGCGTCCATCCTTGGTCCTACAAGGAAGGAAGCGCAGGTCGAACTGTCTCTGACCGATGCCAGGACGCTGGGCGTCGAGGCTTTGATCAGGGAATCTGGAGACACCGAGGGAACCAACGGCATCAAGCTGATCGGTCCTGAAGGCGAGCTTGATCTGGAAAAGGGCGTCATCGCCGCCAAGAGACATGTCCACATGACACCTGAAGATGCGAAGAACTACGGCGTGGAGAACGGCGAGATCGTAAGCGTCAAGGTAGATACCGAAGGAAGAAGCCTGATATTCGGCGATACGGTAGTGAGAGTGAGAGAAGACTTCGCTCTGGCGATGCATATCGATACCGATGAAGGCAACGCCGCCGGCATCAAGGGAAGCGCAATGGGTGAAATAGTGAAGTAATTCACTATTTTTCTTGGAGGTAACTTATGAGCAGACTGATATACATGTTC